>NZ_JJOV01000010.1:0-17026 GCF_000979385.1 Methanosarcina sp. 2.H.A.1B.4 | reverse complement strand
GATAACAGGGCAAGAATCATCCTGAAGGGATCAGGATTAAGGCGGGGAAAGCCGTTAGCCGTATGGTATCTCTAGTATCACACTCATATTTTCACCTGCAGGACGCAGGGTTGAGCTCGCGTGACTTGTCCTCAATAGAGGAAGGGATGACCCGAGAAGCCAGTCAGTCTTTAGCTGAGTGGTAGTTCACAAATCCAGAATCAAAAACATGTTGTGTTTTAAATGTATTAATTCTCACAGGTAAAGGCTTACTCAGTACCAGCCTTTTAGGTGAAGCTCACTTGTTAACATTTCTTTTAAAAGGTTCATCCTGTCTATGGAGTTCCGGATCTGCTCCGGCTTGTCCAGCAATTCTTCACATCCGGTTTCTTCCTGAATGGTCGTAACCCTCAGGAGCTCGGCAAAGTTTACACATTCGTCCAGAAACCGGTTAAAAAGCCTGCGAGCCTGCACAAAATAATCTGAAGTTCTGAAATCCGGCTGGAGGGTTTTTTCGTATTCTGCTCTCTGCTTTATCTCTGCAGCCAGGCTACGGGCTTCAACATAATCCCTGGCATTCAGAAAGTTCCCCAGATTTTGCAGAGTTGTGCCTGTGTGCTGGATAAAATAAGCGACTTCAAAAGCCCACTGCTTATCGTAATTTGTCCCTGTGCCGGGATTATTAAATCGGGGGGTGTCCATCTTCCAGGTTCATCTCCTGTTAAATCTTTCCTTTCAGCTTCTGACAATAATAACCTTTCTACTTTGTCTGATTGGTATCTACCTTTGATTTTCTCAATATTAGCTTTGTGAATACCTTATCAAACATTTCAATAAGTTTTTGGACTTCAAGTTTAGGCTTAGTTAACTCTAAATCCACGGATATTCTCTTTTTGCCGGATTGCTTTACATATGTATCAAATATTCTTGATACTCATCGAGGCTGTTTTTTAATATGTGGTTCTTTAATAATCAACTTATTATTACTGGTTTTTGGAATCTAATTATCCCGGAGGCTGAGAAATGGGAGACGAAAAGGAAGGAATACAGGAGAAAAAGGCAGAAGAAGAATATCCTGAGAACAGTGTCGAACCCGATGAAGAAGACCTTCTGTATACGCATAAGCCTGAATCCCAGGGCAATGGAATGCGCTGGAACACCAATTTATGCAGAAAGCCGGGTCGTTAAAAATATTTTTTAATTACCGGAGGAGATTTTAATGTCATTTTTAAACGAAATGTTGCCTGAAACTGCCGAAGCTTTTGGACAGTTGAGAAATTCGATTTTCAAGGATAGTTTCCTTGACATTAAGACAAAAGAACTGATTGCTGTTGCCTCGTCGGTGCTCATGCGCTGTCAGTACTGCGTTGATGTACACTCCCAGAGGGCAGTTGCAGCAGGGGCTACAAAAGAAGAGATTGCCGAAGCCATTTCAGTTGCTATGTTTGTAGCTGCAGGGTCGCAGATTGGGTGGACGAACATATATGGTGAAAATGTCTATGACAAAATTTTTGAAAAGGATAAGGACGAAGAGGAATGCTGCTGTTGCCGTGAGGACTGAAATCCTCCAGGTATTTTCATTTTCAGGCTTTTTCCTGGTTTTTCTTATCTTCTTTGTTTTTGTTTTTCTCGGCTTTGTCAGTCTTTTTCTTCGGTCCGAGTTTAACCTTTTATTCTGATTTTTTGTTTTGCATCTGCGAGACGATGTTCAAAATATTTCCAAATTCAGGGTTCAACCTGTAAAACCTCCATTTTGAGCTGCTGTAAGCTTCGACAATCCCGCAGTTTTTCATGATAGTCAGATGATGGGAAACAAGGTTCTGCCTCTCGTTTAACTTGAATGTCAGTTCGCAAACACAGTGGTCTCGCTGAGAGAGAAAATAAGCAATTTTCAGCCTTATGGGGTGTCCGAGAGCACTGAATATCTCACTGGCTTTTTTAATGTCATTGTCCAGAAAATCTATTTCCTGGATCATTTTCTCCTCCCATTCCTTTTTTTTCTCGGGGTCCGCAGGGCAGCAATAGCTCATAAATAAAAGAAGTTAAGCTTTCTAATTAAGGATTTTCATATCAATTTTGTTTGATATCAAACATGTTATTATATTTGATTTTTTTCAGAACCGCGGCTCATTTATACTGATAAACTTTTTTTCAAAATTTTCTGCATCTGCGTGAAAAAGGTGGTACAGCTGTGAAAATTAACAGTCCAAAAAGAAATGGTCTTTAACCCGAAAGGTATATATATTTATGCACATATGGGTGAAATTACAGTTATTCTTCTCTTGAAATCACAAATCAGTGAGCTTAAAAAATAAAATATTATTCAATGTAAAGTCCTGATTGTATAGGGAAAAGGTATCACAAGAAGTAAGACGTTGGGGTATAAAAAAAATGTCGAAACCAAAATCTGTCTGGGAAGAGTTTTTTGCAGATAAGAGAAGCGGAGGTCACAGGTCTTCATCTGAGGAATTTATTTCCAGAGAAGCCAGGGAAAAACTCTTCCATCTGGATGGGGGCAAAACACTTCTTGACTTTGGTTGCGGGGCCGGAGAGCTTCTGGTTTATTATGCATTGGAATATGAAAGGCTTGTAGGAACCGATTTTTCCGCATCAATGCTTGATGAAGCAGGTAAAAGAATCCGGAAAAGAAAGTCTGAAAATATAGCTTTAATCCTTGCCGACGATAAAACTGTCTGGGAAAAGCTTGATTCCTCCTTTGACCGAATAACTGCAGCTGGAGTGATCCAATACCTCACAGATGAAGAAGTTGATACTTTTATTTACAACTCATCAAGGTATCTTAATAAAGGAGGTAAAATAGTCCTTTTTGACTTACTGAACCCTCGCTTATATCCATTATGGAAAATAGGGTTCTTTTCACGCGATTTCGGATGCAGGAAGATTTTTTGTAAAATAGGCTTTGAAGCTCTTACCTTTGTATCAGCGAGCTTAAAAAACCGCCCTAAAGATATTCTCGGATATAGTCATAAACCCTGCATAATAGAAAGCATTGCAAATAAACATGGGTTTAAGATGGAGTATGTGCAGTCAATGTATTATGAGTACAAGTACCATGCAATTATATCTCGTGAGTAATAAGACCTCACTACTTGATAATATTTATTAAGTATAGTTATTTCGATTGACTAAAATGATTTCTTCCCAGATTATTCATTACTTGTCCTGTATTGGAGGAACTGGTATTTCCCCTTGCACAGTTAATCCCGAAAATCCTGAAAATATTGGTTCGGGTAGTATTATCCTGTTTTCACAGGATTACTCTAAAAATGACAGTGTTCAAAATAACGTTTTCATGGCCAAACTTCAAGGGAATAAGCCTTATGACCGGCTATATTCAGTAATTTACGGGACGCTGAAAACGCAGGTCCTTTTTAATGGTTTTTCAAGAGGGCTAAAGTATAAAACTACAAAAGACCCCGGTTTATCTCCCTGCGGTTTTCTTCCAGCTGCAGATGCTGTTTTTGGTTCTGGAATAAACAGGTGCCTGGGAAGCTTAATGAAATCTCCAGATGCCCACAGGTTCTGTGAAGCTGCTTCTTTTCAGCATATTCACTACCAGGGACAGTCAAGACAAACAGGGTCGCTCTACATCTGCAGGCTTACACCAATGGTTAGATGTACTTATCACATCTCGATGGATATAAAAACGGACAATCCTCAAAGTTTTGTTGAGCTTAACAGCCCGGGTTCAAAGCTGGTAATTCAGGAGACAAATAACAGGATTATATTAAAAAGTTATTTTGAAATTTCTTCCGACGATATCGGGTCTGAAACCCTATTTCTGGGGAATGCCGCAGAGAAGCTGGATTTTGAAATTACGTTTGACGGATGCAGTAAGACAAACACCATATTTGCAAAAGACGGAAAATGTATCACGACTCCTTTTTATAATTTTGAGAGGCAAAGATTGCCGTATATTGATTTTTCAAATGGGTACCTCAAGTTCACATCTTTTCTCGCTGGAAAAGGAGGATACTTCGATGTCAGTATATACCGCATAAGCCAGAGAGCAGACCGTAAATTCATAACCGCAATAGGGGATAGCGCGCTGGTTCCTTTCGGGCTTGACGGGCCTCATGTAAGAAATACTACCGAGAAGGGTATAAGCTACCTTAACAGCAAGAATAATAGAGGCACCATCTGGTTTGATATAGAGCTTCTTGGGCAGTGCAGTGAGTCAGACCTTGGATTCCTGCGTAACCTGGTTGTTAATTATTCCTGGGACGTAGGGGTACACTACTCAGAAGAATTAAACAGCCTCCCTAATGAGCAGGCCTGTAAAGTAATGGATGAGGGATACTCATATGTTTATGAAAAAATAGGGAAGAAGCCGACAAGCTGGTGCTCCATGAGAAACAGGGACAATGTTACACATGCAATTTATGCATATGAAAATCTGGGGATGTTCTGGAGAAACGGAGACTCGGGAATTCATGCGGAAAGATATATTGGAAATCTGGATGATGATGCCTGGGCATGGTGGGAGCCGGCATCCGGGGCGGGCATGGTTTATCCGGCTTTCACCCACGAACTCGACCTGGAGCCCGCTATAAAATACTCTATCAGCCGCTCAAAATTCCATGACTGGGTGGATAACTACAATTCAAATAAGATGTCCATAGTATCGTTTTATGAATACAACCGGATAAGCCGCAATACATATGATGCCAGTTTTGACATTTTGAAATATACAGATCATTTTTTCGTGTTTAATGCACATACAAAAGGCTTTGATGCTCTGGTAAATGTAAATATAAGCGCTGGAGAAAACACCAGGGTATGCGATAATACCTTAGAACAGTTTCTCAGTTATAAACTCGAGCAGGATAAATCGATTACGTTCCGGGTAAAAAACAATCATACTTACAGTGTGTATCTGGATAGCGTAGATAAAGAGTGTGATGGTCCTGTAGGCTAATTGCGAGTCCACGATATTTTTTGTAGGCTGGTAGTCTGAAGGCTGCTTTTTGTTGCCTGGTCCCTCTCACCTATAAGTTCAGATACTATTGAATTCAATACTGATGCTGCCCGCCTTTTTTGCCAGGGACTTTGCCATAAAACCACTTTCAAGCTTGCAGAGGTTAAGTACGGCACAGGGGACCAGGCAGTTTGAGGAGCACTGCGCTTCCTGTGCTCTATCAATCACGTAGTTGTTCTTGATGTCCAGGGTTTCCATCATGGGAATTTCCATATGCGAAAACTTTTTTATTTTTTCGCAGGGGGTTTCGATATCTACAATTATTTTATTGCCTTTCATACTCCCCATAATTTTATGGGTAAAGCCACAGATGGTAGAGTTTACTGTAATTTCGGTCAAGTGCTTATCTCCTGATGTTTTTCTTTAATAGTTTTTTTCTAAGCAATTTTCGGTAATGGGGGTGAGTCATTGATCAAATATGAAAAAGAGAGCGCATCTCCAGTGGTTGGGGAAACTGTAGGGAGATTCTTATGTTTGCGGTTTTCAGTAACTCACCCCTACTACCATTTATTTTTTCCTATCAGACCCGCTTTGCCTATAAAATGACTTTACCTTAAAAATATGCTGTGAACCTAAAAAATCCATAAGATACCTAAAAAATACTCCTTGTACCCAGTAAATAGCTCTTTTCAGGGGATTTTACAGGCAAAGCTTATTAGACCTGAATTTTTCCCTATTCCTGTTCATGATCTTCACAAGGGAAAGCATAACAGGCACTTCCACAAGCACTCCCACAACAGTTGCGAGTGCAGCTCCTGATTCCATTCCGAACAGAATTAAGGCTACTGCCACTGCCAGTTCAAAGAAATTACTGGCGCCGATAAAGGTTGAAGGTGCAGCTTCCCTGTAGGGAATTTTCAGGTATTTTGCTCCTGCATACCCGATCCCGAAGATCAGGTAAGTCTGCAGCACCAGAGGGATCGCGATCAGGAAAATATGCAGGGGGTAATTTATGATGTTGTTTCCCTGGAATATAAAAATCAGGACCAGAGTTATTAAAAGTCCGGCAGGAGTAATCCACTGTGTTTTTCGGATCAGTCTGTTTTCAAGCCAGGCAATGCCTTTTTTCCTTATCACTACTTGCCTTGTCAGCACGGCAAGGCCGAGAGGAATTGCCACATAAAACAGGACCGAGACGAAGATAGTCATAAGAGGAACCGGAAAGTCAGTTGTGATCCCGAGGAGAAACTTGCCCAGTGGGGCGAAAAGGACCAGAATAATAAGGTCATTTACTGAAACCTGAATCAAAGCATAGTTAATATTGGCTCTTGCAAGGTAGGTCCAGACAAGTACCATAGCTGTGCAGGGAGCAATCCCTAGCAGGATCATGCCTGCAATATACTGCGCCTGAAGGTCAGCAGGGATCAGGGATCCAAAGAGCACGCGCATAAAAAACCATGCAACAAAAGCCATCGTAAAGGGCTTGATTGCCCAGTTTACGATCAGAGTTAGAAGGAGTGGCTTTAAATTTGCCTCAACGTTCAGGATTTCTTCAAAATTAATCTTAAGCATGATAGGATACATCATGACCAGGAGCACGATAGCTACAGGTATTGAGACATTTGCAATCTCAATACCTCCAAGGGTATCCGCAAAACCTGGAAAAACATAACCTATTGCAGTTCCGAGCATGATACAGATTGCAACCCAGATAGAGAGATATTTACTGAAGAAATCAAGCTCCCTTTCTTCATTCTCTTCAGGCATATTCTTCTCCCTTATCCCACTCTTCTTTCATTCTCTTCAGGCATATTCTTCTCCCTTATTCCACTCTTCTTTCATTCTCTTCAGGCATATTCTTCTCCCTCATCCCACTCTTCTCCCTCGAACTCTTTGCTTGCAGGGATAATCAGTACGGGTTTTGTGGTTTTCCGGAGTACATTTTCTGCCGTGCTTCCGAGCAGAAGGTCTATTAAGGCTCCTTCCCCGCGGGCAGTCAGCATAATCAGGGTGACATCTTCTATGCTGGCAAATTTAACAATCTCATCTGATGGGATTCCTTCAACGACAAGGTACTGGCTTTTTATGCCTTCAAGCCGCTCCTTAATTCTCCGGAGCCTTTCTTTTGCCTCTTCTCTCTGTTCGTCCAGCAGGTCCATATCTTTTATGTCATCTATTACATGCAGGAACAGAACTTCTTTTACGATTCCATTAAACTCCTGAAGCTGTTCTATCGCCTTCATTGCCTCTTTTGAAAAGTCGAGAGGTACAAGAATCCTGGAAAACGTTGCCCTGCAGGCCTTCTCATAAACTTCCTTTCCTTCTTTCATAGCTTCATACTTTTCAACCAGCAGTATTTTCTTTGAACTACGTGCTATGTATTCAGTAGTTCTTCCGAGAAGCTTCCCCTTTACGAATCCTTTAGTGGTGGCCCCCATTATAATCGCATCAACGTCTTCCCGGTCTGCTATCTCCGCAATTGTCCTTCTGACGTCCCCTAACACTACCAGGGTTTCGGTTTCAAGTTCAAGTTCTCTGGCAAAACCTGCATAATCCTCAATCCTTTCCTTTGCATTCCGTTCAAACATAGGGGCAAGCCCCTGGCTTTTATGTATGTCCACTACATGCAGCAGGATTACTTTTTTCAAGCCGGCGTTTTTAAGTTCTCCTATGCAGCCGAGCAAATCTTCCGTTTCGATAGTAAAATCCGCAGGAACAAGTACTGTGCTTATCATCTGCTGTCCGCAACCCCCTTTTGCTCTATTTGCTTTCCAGTTCTTACTTTTCAGCATCACCCTGTAGCTTTCTGCTGACCCCAGTTCATAATTATGTCTTTATCGCTAATAGCTTGATGCACTGAAATAAAAAAAGAAGAGGTGTTTTTAAAAGAATAACTATTTTTAAAATGGATAGCTGTTTTTAAAAGAATAACTATTTTTAAAATGGATAGCTGTTTTTAAAAGAAGATATGTTTTTAGGAAAAAAAATGTTTTGGAAAATAAGGTTCTGCCCGAAATTTCAAGATATGAAGGGTCAGGGGTAGATCCTTACTTCTCAGAAATATCTCAGACTTCATCAAAATCAATACTGAGGCTTCCTGCTTTTTTTGCAAGGGACTTTGCAAGAAACCCGCTTTCCAGCTTGCAGAGGTTAAGCACCCCGCAGGGCACAAGGCAGTTTGAGCAGATTTTTGCCTCTTTTGCTCTCTCCATCACATAGTTGTCTTTGATGTCAAGGGTTTCCATCATGGGAATTTCCAGGTGCGAGATTTCCTTTATTTTTTCACACGGAGTTTCGATATCTACAATGATTTTTCCGCCTTTCATGCTTCCACGAATTTTGTGTGTAAAGTCGCATATTGTGGAGTTGACAGTAATTTCAGCCATATGACCACCTCAATTCGTTTTCGAATTCAATTTTCAGGTATCTGGAATGCTATTAATTGTATCTGGAAAGCTATTAATTAATCCTCTCCGGAGTTAATCCTTTCTTTCAAAATAAAACTAGTCTGGATCTGGTCGGGTCAAGATGTTCATTCAATCCATTTCCGGATTTCTTTTTCATCCGGAATTTTGCCTGCAAGCTTAACTTCGCCGTCAACAACTACTGCGGGAGTTACCATCACACCGTAGTTCAGGATGGTTTCAAAATCCTCAACTTTTACTACTTCGGCTTCCACACCGTTTTCTTTGAGGACTTTTTCGATAGCTTCCTTTGTTTTCTTACACTTTGTGCATCCGGTTCCGAGTATTTCGATTTTCATGTTTTTCACCACTTTTTGTCTTTTGATTTCAGGTTTTAATTCAGATTTTGATTCAGATTTTGATTCAGGTTTTGATTTCAGGTTTTGATTTCAGGTTTTGATTTCAGGTTTTGTATTTTCAATCGCTCAATTTTCAAAGATTTCTGATATAGTTACAGCAATATGTTGAACAGGTAGCCCGTGAAGATGATCGACAGCGCCACAATAGAGACGAAGATTGCAATCAGTTCTTTTTTCAGCACCTTTTTAAGGATGATCATTTCGGGCAGGGACACCGCAGTAACCGACATCAGGAATGCCAGGGAAGTCCCGATCGGGAGTCCTTTTCCTATAAGGCTCTCCACTATTGGGATCATGCCCATGACGTTTGAGTAGAGGGGAACCCCAATAAGGACAGCAATCGGAACTGCAAGCAGGTTGTCCTTTCCGGCGTATTTTTGGAGGATGTCTTCCGGAGCATAACCGTGAAAGATGCCTCCTATACTTACCCCTATGATCACGTAGATCCAGACTTTTCCCACGATGTCTTTAACGGCTTCGAAAGCATCCCTGGCTCTCTCCTTCGTAGTTATGTTTTCTTTTTCAGATGCCTGTTTTCCGACTTTAATTTTGTAGACGAACTCTTCCACATACCTTTCCAGTTTCAGGACGCCGATAATGTAGCCTCCAAATACGCCTAGCACAATACCCGATACAACATAAATTACAGTTGCCTTCAAGCCGAGGGTTGCCCAGAGTACGGCCACAGCAGCTTCGTTTACCAGAGGGGATGTTATCAGGAAGGAGAAGGTAACTCCGAGGGGCACTCCAGCTTCCACAAACCCTATAAAAAGGGGCACTGAGGAGCATGAACAGAACGGAGAGACTGTCCCTATCAGGGAAGCTATCAGGTGGTAGCGGAGCCCTTTCTTGCCTCCGAGCACCTTTCTTGTTTTTTCCGGAGTGATATAGGTCCTGAGGTAGGAGATCGCGAAAATCATCACGGATAGCAGGATGACTATTTTCAATACGTCGTAGATGATGAAATTAACACTGGCTGCAAGGTGAGTAGCGGGTGTAATCCCGAAAACCTCGTACGTCAGTTTGTCTGCAATCCATTGCAGAGGATAAAAGATATCAGCCATTTTGAGTCCCTTCTTTTCTGTTTTATTTTTGCCCTATTTGGATGCCCATTTTTCATTCTATTATATCAGCATATATTGATATAATAATTCATTGATATAAGGGTGTCGTTTCAATGAAATTTTTTACAGGAATACATGAGTTAGAACCTGAACGTTCAATCCAGCAAAATCTCAAAATATGCCGGGTTCAGTACCTTATTCCGGATATTTTTGAGAATGAAAAGAGACCACCGTACGTTGGGATGAAAACTGTAACTGAGGTTCTAAAATGGTTAGATGTTCTATCTGTGGTAAGGATGAAAATTCGCTGCTAAAAGTAAAGCACAGAGAACCTGGCACAATAAAGCTCTGTTTTGAATGCTGGGAAGTTGAAAGGGGCAACCAGAACCTTCTTCCCACATATAGTGGGTGTGATTGCTGCAGATGAGTCTGCCTTCAGGCAGGCAAGTTTCAGAGACTCATTTTTTAAGAAATCTGCTGTGTCCTGCTACCCATGATGCGAAATTTTTGGAAGCAACCGAAAAAATAACTTATTCTTCGACGATTTTCAGAATCTTCCGGACCTTTTCGTTATCTATGGAATAAAGCCTCATCTTCCCGTCCTTTCTTACTTTGATGATATCCCAGTCCTGCAGTTTTGCAAGATGCATCGAGGTGTTGGACTGGGTCTTGCCTATGAGGTCAGGAATCTCACAGGCGCATTTTTCCCCTTCAAGCAGGACTTTTATGATTTTATATCTGGTCTCCTCGCTCAGGGCTTTGAAGATCTGTATATTCTCTTCATTAATCATATAATCAATCATTGAATTATCGTCGTATAAATACTTTTCTTAAGGCCTGGTAGAGAGGGAGCAGGTGATTGTTTTGGGTTCAATGCATTTCGGATATGCGAAACAAAAAACGTGGGCTGGATTTCAAAAATCAAAAATCAAAAATCAAAAAATAGGAAGGAGATCATTCGGACTGCAGGATCTCCATAACTTTTTCAAGGACTTCGGCGACTTCTTCTTCCTTAAGGTCTCTATCCTTTGTTTTCTTTATTCCAAGTTCGGAAATCACGATCGTACGGTCCACTTTAAAGCCGGCAAGTTCCATAGTTTTGGTTGCACAGTTTACAGGACAGCCGTTAATGGCTATGATCCGGTCGGAAGCTTCGGCAGACTTCATAATCCCCGGAGCTCTGGCACCGATCCCTACTGTACACATCAGGTTTCCTAGCCCCTGCTTATCGAGCTCAACTGCGATTTTGTTTGAAAGCTGGCCTACATTTGCGGCTCCTGCACAGGGAAATATTGCCACGTTTGCCGAACCACATGCACATTTTGTTTCTTCTACCATTTTTTCACACTACCTTAAACCTGGTTTTAACTTTAGATTTCAATTTGGATTTCTATCAGTGTCTCATGTCGCTTTATATGTCTGTTACTTTGCAATCCACTTTTTGATGTCTTCTACACTTGGGACCTTGCCTGCGACTTTAACATCTCCGTCAATAACAAGGGCAGGAGTTATCATGACTCCGTATCCCAGGATTTTGTCAAAGTCATCTACCTTAACGATTTCCGCTTCTATACCCATTTCTTTGACAGCTTTTTCGGCCATTTCCTTTGTCTTATTGCATTTTGCGCAACCTGATCCCAGTACTTCGATTCTCATGTGTTTCACCTTGTTATTTGATCCTGTTAATGTGATAGCTTTATATGATTATTTAGAACTTTATCTTAGAACTTTACTTATTTGATTCGATTTTACTTCTCTTTTATACAATCAGAGCTCCGAATATATACCCTGATGTAGTTGCAATCAAAACCACAAGGGAGATGTAGGTCATGCCTTTTTTTGTCCCCATTATCCTGTTGATTACAATCATATTCGGTAGGCTGAGTGCGGGGCCTGCAAGGAGCATTGCAAGGGAGGGGCCTGCTCCCATTCCAAGCAGGGTCAGGGCCTTTATGATAGGCACTTCCGTGAGGGTGGAGAAGTACATCAGGGCTCCGGCTACTGAGGAAATAAAGTTTGAAGTCAGAGAATTCCCTCCCACAAAAGCTGCTACATACTCTTTTGGGAGCACTACAACTGCAATCCCTGCAAAGAAAACTCCCAGCAGGAGCAGGGGGGTTATCTGTTTTATCAGGAACCAGGTTTCGCCCATCCAGCTGTCGATTTCTTCTTTTGAGAACCATTTTAAGGATAGGTAAGCTGTAATCCCTATCATGGGAGCCCAGACAAGCAGCTGGGTTGTGTACTTCCAGCCCCAGGAGGACATCAGCTCGGGAGCGATAAGGACTGCAATTAGCAAAACAAAGAGTTCAACGCTGTGTTTATGCTCTTCTTCTCCGAAGGTTTTTATGGACTTGCGTTCGGTTACTTTCCCTTCATACAAAAGGGCCATCACTAAACCAACAAGTACGGAAAGAAGAATTGCTGCAAAGGCACGGGCGGCTCCGAGGTCATATCCCAGGATTTTTGCTGTATACACAATTGCAAGGATATTGATCGCAGGGGCAGAGAATAAAAATGTGGTTGCAGGACCTATGCCTGCTCCCCGCTTATATATCCCTGCAAAGAGGGGGAGCACTGTACAGCTGCAGACTGCAAGTAGGCAGCCTGAAACCGCAGCTACCGTGTACGAGACATATTTGGGGGCGTCCGCTCCGAAAAACTTCAGTACCGATTCCTTGGAAAAGAGGGAGGCAATCGCACCAGCCAGGAAAAAGGCGGGCACAAGGCACATCAGTACATGGAGCGCCAGGTACTCCTGCACTGATTGAAGCCCTACGGATATAAGATAAATGATATAATCAAGAGTCATTTTTCCACCAGGGGATTTTTCCAGATTTGTTCCTGTTATTTCAAATATATTTGAAAGAACCTATATAAAATTTCCTATTTCAAATTTATTTGAAATAAGTTTCAGGTCTGTATTCATTCTCCAGTTTTGTCTCTTTCCGGAGCTTCAGAGCTGCTGTTCATACCCTGCAGGGGGTTCGCATATTGGTGTTTATATATATTTTTTGCAATAATTTAAGAACATGAAAATTCAAGTAGAATCCGCATGCATCTCCAGAAAAAGGTGCTTTCTGTATACTATTTTTCTGTTTATCGTTGCGGGTGTTTTTGTAATGTTTTATATCCCACGTTAATGTGCGTTACTGATTCTGAATCTCCCTGTTAACGGGTCTTACTGATCTGAATTCATTCACAGTGGTTTATGCATGGACTCGCAAAACTATTTATATATTTATGCTCTGCTTTAGAGCTTATAAACTGCCAATTGATTTTGAGTGGAAAAATGTAATATCATACAAAATAGAAAAAGGATCATATAAATCAGGAAAAGGAAGGGGAAATTAACATGCTTCAGATATTCAAATCAACAGATGCTGGAATGATAAATCTGGATCAAGTTGAAAATGGAGCATGGATTAATCTGGTAAATCCCAGTGAACGGGAAATCTCATATGTTTCTGAAACTCTGAACATTCCTGTTGACCATATTAAAGCTGCCCTTGATGAAGAGGAACGCGCAAGGATTGAAGTTGACGGGGACTGTACTGTTGTATTGATAGACACTCCTGTGCCGAGTATGAATGTTCAGGAAGGGGGAATCTATTATACCGTCCCGCTTGGAATTATTATTAATGATAAGAATATTGTTACTGTTTCTCTGAGGGAGAATTATATCATAAATGAGTTTATTGAACGAAAAATAAAATCCTTTTATACATTTAAAAAAACACGCTTCTTTTTGCAGATTCTCTATAAAAACTCAAAATTATATCTCCAGTACCTCAGAAATATTGACAAAGCAAGCGGGCTTATTGAAAGCAGGCTGCATAAGTCCCTGAGAAACAAAGAGTTAATTCAACTCCTTGAACTGGAAAAAAGCCTTGTATATTTTTCCACATCTTTGAAAAGCAATGAAATGGTCCTTGAAAAAATTCAAAGATCCAATCCTATTAAGATGTATCCGGAAGATGCCGAACTGCTTGACGATGTTATTATCGAAAATAAGCAGGCAATTGAAATGGCAAATATTTATAGCAATATCCTGAGCGGGACAATGGATGCATACGCATCGGTAATCTCAAACAACTTGAATATTGTGATGAAATTCCTTACCTCTGTCACTATCGTCATGTCGATTCCAACGATGGTTGCAAGCTTTTTTGGGATGAACGTTAGTGTTCCATTCCAGGGTAATCCCCATGCTTTTACAATTATTTTTATAATCTCTATGTTCTTCTCGGTGATTCTGGCGATTACGATGTTGAGAAAAGAAATGTTTTGAATCCGGAATTGTTTTGAATCTGGAATTGTTTTGAATCCGGAATTGTTTTGAATCTGGAATTGTTTTGAATCCGGAATTGTTTTGAATCTGGACTTTTACGAACTGTTCTATATTCAGAAGTTTTCATTTTTTAATTTCTTCAAAACCTTTTACTTTTTATTTTTCTGCTGCCTTATGTGTCTCTTTTACTACATCTTTCATCATTTCCCCGACAAGCGTTGATTTTTCGCAGTGAGATGCCTCTTTTGGGCTGCAGTTTATGAGGATACCCATTAACCTGTCAGCTGTCCGATAAAACTTCATATCCTCGAGCCTGACCAGAAGTTCGGATAAGCTTTCACTAAATTTCCTGCATTTTTCGTGGTCACAGATCGCCTGTTCATGCAGCTGGCTCACGCATTCTAACTCCTTAATAACCTCATCTGGAAGTTTTTCGGTCATATGAACCTGTCCTGCTCGGTGACCCTTTTTAATGCTTTAATTTTCTTCTAAATGCTACAAGTAAAAATATACCTCTATATTTGTACAGTCAGCTAAATATCTTTAAATTTGTAATGTCAATTCGCACATATTAAAATGTATAATGTCAACTATTTAATATGTAAATGTGTAATGCCAACTACTTAACCATTTAAATTGTATAATGTCAACTACTTAAAATGTATATGCGCATTTGCAGTGTTCCATCATATCCTCTATAAAAGCAGCGTAAAAGTTGTCCGGAACTGTTACTTTTTCTCTGTCCCCTATCGCTCTGGCCTCGAGGTCTTCCTGACAGGCATAGACTTTGTATCCCGGCAGTTCCTCTATTCCGGAAAGCAGGTGATAGACTCCATCTCCTGCAAGGTAGAGTCTGGCATTTCCGGAGCGAGCAGCCAGTTTGAGGCATAACTCTGACCTTGGACTGAAAGGGGGCTTTGTCAGCAGGAATATATCATATTCTTCTCGTTTCACATTATTACTCCTGTTTATCCTTACTCAAGAGCTGCGAATTTTTAATAGCTGCCACTTTAAAATACGAGAACGCAGTCCGAGCTTTCCATAGCTTCGAGAAAGTCCTCTTCATCGACGAGTTCCACGGTCTCTATCAGGGTTTCCCCAAAAAGGCCTCTCTCAAATAGCGAGGGTTCATGCACAAGTACTCTCAATTCCCCATATGAATAGAGGATATCTGAAAGGTTTGGTACTCCAAGCTTTCTGCTGTCCTGGCCGGCAGCTACAAGATAAACTCCATCTCCGTAAAGGCCAAGGGTCACATGCATCCTGTTAAGGCTTACTGCAGCCGCATTCAATGCCCCGAAGGCTTTTTCACTGCCGTAGGGAGCAGTGTCCAGCAGATAGAATACTGATTTCATAAGAATCCGGACCTCATAAAAACCCTATTCTTCCAGCCTCATCTCGGAAGTGAGATTACTCTATCGCTCTTACTTAGCATTTCTGAAAGTTCATAGAGACTGGTGATCTTTATTCCAGGAAAGTAGTCTTTGCAGTTACTTCCTTTCGCAGTTTCCTCTTCTGCTATGTAACCTCTCGCAGCAGCACACCGTGCACAGGCTCTGATTACAGCTCCTTTCTCTGCAAGTCCTGTGAAAAGTTCGCCTGCACTGGTAAAAAAGGACGGTATCTGACCTTTTTTGGGGATATGCACTGCGTCCAGGTACAGGAATATATTCACCTGATACCGTTCAAGGGCGTTCTCGGCGAGTTTGCAGGCAATCTCGGCGTATTCGGAAATATAAGGGCCGTCAGTGAGCACGATAGTAAGCGTCTTCAAAACTTCCTCCGAATAAATTGTTTTTTAAGTAACAGGCTCAAATATAAGCGGTCAAAATTTGAAGATGTTCCTGATTATTTTCGTACTCCGGTTCTTTAAGAAGTACACACCTGTCCAGAGTGACCTGTCTGGACATAAGCTTGATGGCAAAGCTGTAACAGCCCTGCTCGCTGCACTTACGACAGTTGGTCTGGGGCAGGTATTTGTAGATCTCCATGAGATCAACTCTTACCTTTTCCCTGGGAGCCGGGGCTACACCTTTTGCAATAGCCTCATTGATAATGGTCTTCAGGCTATCAAGTACTTCTTTTGCTTCATCCTCATTTTTAATCATCCTGATGGAGACTTTTCCACTACCGTAAATAGTTGTGATAATTTCTCCTTTTTGAATTATCAGGCTATCTTTTCTATCCGAATAATTACTTCTGGGAAAGAGGGGCTCAAGGAGTTTCAAGATTCCACCCAGGGGTGGTATCATATTTGCACTCACCCTGAGTCTTGAGGAATCAGCTATGCAGGGCGAAAGCTGTCTGATCTTTGCAATCTCCACTGGCTTTGCCTTAGAAAAGTCTGCAGTTTTCTCTTCATTCTGTCCTGTTTTATTCTTCAGGAACATCTTGCCATATTCACTCAGCTTCACAGTTCCTTCTTCTAACTTAATCAGACCTGCCTGTTGCAAAACCTTGAGATGAAAGTCAAGCGTCTTCTTCCCGATTATCTCCTCTATTTCCCCGGTATTTCTATAGCCATTTGCCAGGAAGTTAATTATCTTCCTTCGGGTACTATTGGCCATAGCAAAGTTTACGAGCTTTGTTTCATTCGGATTTCCTGGCATCTTTTGCACCTAACAAACTATTGGAACCAGATTCTGCGCCTCCTTATGCTTCAATCAGAAAGCCTTTCCTTCTACCAGGCAACCTCTTTAAGCAACAGATTGCGCACAGGCTCTGATTACAGTCCCTTTCTTTGCAAGCCCGATGAAGATCTTCCCGCGCCAATATAAAAAGGAAGGGTTCTGACCTTTTTAGGGAATGAGCACTGCGTCCGGGTACAGAATTTATGGGAAGGAGCGTAAAACCCCGAAGTCTTCAGCTTCGTGGGATATAAGCGTCAACTTCCTCACGTTCTGCTGTTATTGATTCTGCAAACTTATTTC
>NZ_JJOV01000027.1:0-18978 GCF_000979385.1 Methanosarcina sp. 2.H.A.1B.4 | reverse complement strand
GAATTAACCGAACCGACAAATCCTCGTCAGACAGAAAAATAACTCCTGTCTCCATTAAAAGATGAAAGAGATTTTGAATTTCAACCCACACATTTGAGCTGTGTGAGGGATTCATACAAGGCATTCCTTGCATATAAAGCTTTTCCCCACCTCTCATTTTTCAAAGCAGATCCGACGCAAAACGAAATTTTGCTTGAACCTACAAAGATTCTGCAGCTCCAATCATCAAAGATCGGTAGCGGGTGAGTCTCGCACAATTGCTGTGTGAGGGATTCATACAAGACGTTACTTGTATATAAAGCTTTTTGTCCAGCAATCCACTTGCATACAGATTTTATTGCAAAAGTAATTTTGCCATAAATCTACAAGTTCATTGCCGCCTGATCTCTCCTGATCAGGGAAACACCTAAACGCAGTACGTGGATAAATACTTTTTGGTTATTTTTTCAAATAATCAGTTAAGAGGATTCAAACGGGCCCTGAAAAACAGAAAATGAAATAGCATACAGTACAGCATACAAGAAATGTATCTGCTCTGCATCATCTCTTAAGATGCGGGTACTACTATGTACGCATTAAGTGCACAAATTAGTATTTTCTAGAGAGAAATCCAACCCCATAAACGGAAAAACAGAGTGCAAAGGAATGGGGAATACCTGTTTTCAGCCTTAGAACTTTAAACTTGCTCAGTGAATATTATATATATAGAACCACAATTAAATAAAGGGGAGTTAGAAGTCCTTTTAATAAATTAGGAAGAAATTGGGGATTTATACATATTTAGATCATGTTTGGCTGTTTTTATTGAAAACGGGGGAATTAATAAACACTTGAACACATATAGGATCTTTTTATGGACTATTTAGTTTTAACCCGGCTTTCGTCCTGTAAACAACAAGGGATTGGTTGCTCCTCAAATGCTAAAATGGAGGTTAGACATTTGATAGATATAGATCCCAGTGGTATTCTGGTTCGTTACAACGTACAACTTGAAAAGGAAATGACACCGGAAGATGCCGCAGAAGAGCTCTATCCAAAAGATTCAACGATTTACCCGATTGCAAAAGCTATCTTCGAAGGGGAAGAAGATGACGTTGTAGAGGGACTGAAAAAGGCCATTACCGCCGGAAAGGACCCGATGGGCCTCATCAATGGAGCCTTAATGCCAGGAATGGGAGTTGTCTCCAGGCTCTACGATGAAGGAGTCATTTTCCTGCCAAACGTTATGATGTCCGCTGACGCCATGCTTGAGGGTATCGAATTCCTTAAGAACATGGTTGGAGAAGCACCCGAAGTCAAAGGAAAAATCATCTGCCACGTCGCAGAAGGTGACGTCCACGACATCGGCAAGAACATTGTGGTTGCACTGCTAAGAGCAAACGGATACGATGTAATAGACCTTGGAAGAGATGTTCCTGTCGACGAAGTCCTGGACGCCGTGGAAAAAGAGAGCCCCCTGATGCTGACAGGTACAGCTCTCATGACCACAACCATGTATGCCTTTAAGGAGATCAATGACAAGCTCATGGAGAAAGGTTACAGGATTCCCTTTGCATGCGGAGGCGGGGCCGTAAACCAGGACTTCGTGTCGCAGTATGAACTCGGGGTGTACGGTGAAGAAGCATCTGATGCCCCTAAAATGGCCGATTTCATCAAGGCACATGGGGACAATATCGTAAAGCTGAGGGAGAAATTCCATAAACACTGAGGAGGTGGAGTAGATGGCAGTAACAAGATTCACTAAAATGGCTTATGCAAAAGCGGATGACATGGTCTTCGGAAAAGCTGTCAAGCCCGTCAAAGCAGGACTGGGACTTGAAATCGGCGCCGGCTACACAACCCCTGAAGTGAACTATGCTCCCAGACCGGAAGCAGGTGCATCCAAGGAAAAGCTCGTAAAGGAATATGAGAGGATTACCACTGACATCATGGCAAGGATGGTCCAGATAGGAGCTCCCGCCGTGGTACTTGAAACCGAACACGTCCAGCAGATGTCCAACAACCCTGAATGGGGAGCAGCTGTTGCCCATGCCCAGAAAACCATCATGGAAGACTACCATGATGAATATGGCATAAAATGTGCTCTCCGCCACACCATCGGTGACATCCGTGAAGATCGTGACTTCCTCAAGCTTAGAGGAGACAAGTACCCAGTCTTCCTCGAGGCTTTTGAACAGTGCGCCAAGTCCGGTGCTGATCTGCTTGCTGTTGAGTCAATGGGCGGTAAGGAAGTTTTCGACTATGCCATTCTCAGGAACGACATGGCAGGCATACTTTACGGCATAGGCGTTCTCGGCAGCATGGACATGGAGATGATCTGGCAAGACATTGCAGCAATTGCAAAGAAGACCGGAACTGTCGCAGCCGGAGACACGGACTGCGCCCAGGCAAACACTGCAATGTTCATTGCGGGCGGGCTGCTGGACAAGAACCTGGCCCACACAATTGCAATCATCGCAAGGTCGATTTCTGCAGCAAGGTCCCTCGTAGCCTATGAATGCGGCGCAGTTGGCCCTGGAAAGGACTGCGGTTACGAAAACACTATCGTAAAGTCCGTTTCAGGTGTCCCGATAGCTCAGGAAGGTAAGACCTCAACCTGTGCCCACTCCGACCTGATGGGGAACCTGACCATGCAGTGCTGTGACCTCTGGTCCAACGAATCCGTTGAATACCACGGCGAATTCGGCGGTACCACAGTTCAGTGCTGGTCCGAGACTCTTGCATACGACTGTTCTCTCATGAACGTCGCTCTCCAGTCTGGAAACGAAAAGGTTCTGAGAGACCTGTTTGTCGCCTCTGACAAGTACAGAGACCCACAGGGCTATGTGCTCGCCTATGACAACGCCTATAAAGTCGGGCAGGCAATTGCAAAGGACGGAAACGACATATACCTCCGCTCCAAGAATGCCGCTCTCGAATCCATCAAACTCGTCGAAGAAGGAGCAAAGGGAAAACTTACCCTCTCAAGGTTCGAAGCCAAGGCCCTTGCAGATGCAAAGGCAGCCTTTGAGGCTCTCACAGATGACAAGGACAAGTTCATGAGCGACTGCCTGGACAAATACAAGACGGAAGTTAAAGTCTTCCTGCCGGAGAACTACGGCCTTTAACCGAGGCAGTTCTTCTAATTTTTATTTTTAAAAGATTTTTGGATTTACAGCATCAAAGAACTATACGAAGGGATGGGCAGAAAACTGAATAAAAACTTAAGAGCGATATAAATTTATACCAGACATTGTAATCGGTTACTCCCTTTCGCAGGCAAATATTCGTTAACATAGTTATGAAGTTTACACAAAATCAACTACATTGATTCCGTAAACGGAGTTACACTGGAATACACATGTTGATTATATATAATTCATTGATTTTAGCCCATGCATTTATTTTGTAAATGCCATAATATAAAATACAACAGTGCTTTTTTAACAATCACGTTTATAAAAAGAGCGAGATTGATAAGATCAATGCTATTCGTTTTTTTGGTGTCGGTTATTATATTTATCTTTACGCCAAATATTTAATTGTGAAAAGGTGAAGATCCGGATGCTCCCCTAATTTTCACGTCTCTATTTTTCCATATCCCTATTTTTCACATTTGCAAGCCAATCAATTGAATCAATTTGAGGTATGCAAAAAAGAAAGATGGGACTGACTATTTCGGGGAATTATTAACTGAATATTTCACGTAATCGTTGTTAGATCATAGAAATAACGGAGTTGAAAAGAAATGGTCAATGAGATGACATCAAAGGAAAGGGTCCTTGCAATGCTCGACAGGAAACCTGTTGATAGGATCCCGGTAATCTCCGGCGTTGCAATGCTTAAGGAGTACATTGAAAAGACTGGGGCAGTTTGGCCTGACTACCACTCCAACGCAGAGATGATGGTCAACATCGCAAGCTGTGCTCCTATGGAGACAGGTATTGATAACCTCGTCGTAGCCTTTGGCATGTTTGTTGAATCTGCTGCTACAGGGCTTGATGTGAAGATGGGAAGAGTTGACATTCACCCTTCAGTGAGAGGCATGTTTAAAAAACCGGAAGATGTGACATATGATAACTTCCTTGAAAACAAGTTTGTCAGGACCACAATAGATGCAATTAAACTTGCAAAGGAAAGATACCCTGATGTTGCTACCTATGCTCTCATCGAAGCTCCGATTACCCTTCTCGGAGACTTGATGGGGGCCGAAAATCTTGCCATGCTTAGTTACAGGTGCCTTCAGAAAGAAAAATTCATGGAGAAAATGCAGGACTGGCTTTCAGTGTCTCTTGAGATCAGCAAAATTTATGCTGAAGCCTGTGCTCAAGCTGGAGCTGACATTTTCTATTGTTCCGATGCATCAGCATCCCCGAACCTCCTGATGCCGGAGTTCTACTACAAAGTAGCAGGCCCATCAGAAAAGGAGCTTGGAGATTTCATCCACGAGAATGGATGCCCCTGGGAACTGCACATCTGCGGGAATACAACCTCGATTATTGAAGGTATGACCGCCACCGGAGCAGACAGCCTCAGTATAGATCAAACAGTAGATATGAGTGAAGCTACAAAGCTTGCACATGGCGTTCCTGTGGTTGGA
The DNA here is from genome assembly GCF_000979385.1 of Methanosarcina sp. 2.H.A.1B.4. Classification (NCBI taxonomy): domain Archaea; kingdom Methanobacteriati; phylum Methanobacteriota; class Methanomicrobia; order Methanosarcinales; family Methanosarcinaceae; genus Methanosarcina; species Methanosarcina sp. 2.H.A.1B.4. The sequence goes on along the minus strand of NZ_JJOV01000027.1, from coordinate 14,399 downwards.
AACGTGACCCCCCTCCTGATGGTCGATGGTACGGAAGAACAGATCATTGCAGAAGTAAGGAAGGCCCTGGACAGCGGAGCAAAAGCAAGTAAGCTCGGATGTGGAACTCCACCTCTCAGCACATCTGACAGGCTCAAGACCTGGGTAAAAGCTGCAGGTGACTGGTCAGCAGAGAACCTGTGAAGTTGCACCTCAAAAAATTCAGGAGTAAAATTAGAGATTTTTATTTGAACGCCCTGGATGCCTGATAAACCAGAACATCCAGATGGGTGCCCGGAAATTTCCGGCACCCCGGGAATTTCAAAACCTCATAATCATTTTTTTAAGTGGGTTCGTTTTTTCATAAAGTATACCACATTTTCGAGATTTATCTGCAACATATCCATATTTCGTTGTGTGCTTCCAAATGGCACATAATAAAAATGTCCACTGTAAGCGTCCTCCAGGACAAAACTTGCCCATAATTCAAGGTCGTCCTGCCGAAAAACTACAGCTTCTAATTGAGGACCTTTTCCTTCTTCTCAAGATTTATAGCCTGACGGAAGCTAAAGACCCGAGCCGAGACTTGAGAACTTTTAAAAACGGAGTCCGAAAAAACAGTACCTCAATAATTAAAATTAAAAAAGTAAAAAGCAGAAACTTGTTTAAAAATTGGAAGAAAAGATTTCCATTTTTCAGCATTTTCTTCAAGCGCACTTTTCTTCAAGCGTACTTTTCTTTAAGCATACTTTTCTTCAAGCATACTTTTCTTCAAGCGTAATATTCGTCTCTTGCTGCGACCATGGCTTTTATGTTCTCGAGAGGGGTCATGGGTGCAATTCCGCAACCAGGGGCAAGCACATCAACGCCGTCTGCAAGAGCCTGTTTGGATTCGGTTTTTATTTTGTCAATAGGTCCGGGCAGCAGGGTGAACGGACTGGAGATGTTTCCTACTAACCTTGCTCTGGTTCCGATGATTTCCTTTGCCTTCTTTACGCTGCCAATCTTTTCTTCAACGCTCAGCCCCTCGAAGCCGCAGTCTGCCATATAGTCCAGAATAGAGTTCACATTGCCGCAGATATGCAGGACTGTAACCGAGTTCACGCTGGCGGAGAACTTCTGCAGCCTTGGCTGGAGATACTGCTTGAAGGAGTCGGGGCTCATGAGGTCAGGAGAAGCGACAGGATCTGCAATGGCAATAATGTCTGCACCGGCTTCTACCATTGCATTTGCATAGATGATTGCGGCTTCGGTTGCGAGGTCCAGAGTCTGTTCGAAGAGTTCAATTTTTTTGATGGACCATTTCATGAAGGATTTTACACTTACAAGGTCGGAAGCGATTGTGATAGGACCTTCCATACCGCCAACGATTGGCACGTCAGGGCCTACTTTTTCCCGGATGATCTTGATTGCTTCAAGTACTGCTGGAATTCTGCCTTTCTGCAGGAGGTCTGCAGGGATTGCTGCGCCTTCGAGGTCTTTGGGGTAGGGATGACCGGTAACGGAGGGCTGCCTGTTCTTGGTACCCATATTGATCTCACAACCCATGGCTTCGACCAGGACAGTGAGGCAATAGGGAACCCTTACAGCTTCAAGCCCGCTGAGCTCGTGGTTGGCGAGTGCCAGCTTTGCCATAAGCTCGGGGTCAGAGTGAGATTCCGGCCAGGGAGCTCCCACTTCATCCATTAATTCCACAATCCCTGTCTGGGTTACGGAACAAACAGGTACTTTGTCAACTTGCTTTCCTTCTAATGTGTTTAAAAGTCTCTCCTTAAGTGTCATGTTACTCATGGTTTATCTCCCCCATTGAAATTATTCAGAGATTTACACCACTTGCTGTATATAACCAGGGTTAAAAATTAGCAAGGGTTAAGAAATTAGCCAGAGTTAAGAAATATGTCTAAGAAATTTTCTGGCTCGGTTTATTTTAGTCACTGGTTTATTTTAGCTATTTATACATTTGATCTTTCAGATTGTAGGATCTTTTAGATCAAATTTTTAACAGGATTGCCTCGGTAACCCCCAGAGGCACATAAGAGTTTTAGAGTTTTTTAAGCGGGCAATTAAGCCTGCATGCCACCGAAATCCCCTTTTTCGGTCGACTAATATAATCTATGTTTTATGCTATATCATTGTTTGGGAGCTTACGAATCAAAAAACTTTGACCTTTAAGAAAAAAACCATCCTATATGTAATAAATTTATCATGGAAAAAGGGCGAGCAGGATAAACCAGGAAAATAAACCAGGAAAATAAACCAGGAAAATAAGATAGATAAATCCCGAACAAAATACCGGGAAAGCTCTGTAAAGAAGAAAAAAGAAAAGAATCGAGTAAGGGATCGAGTATGAAACTAAATCCGGATAGAATAAGGATATTCGAAGGGGATATCGTGAAAATGAAAGTTGATGCCATTGTCAATGCTGCAAACAATACACTTCTCGGAGGCGGGGGAGTAGATGGGGCTATCCACAGGGCTGCAGGTCCCACGCTACTGGAAGAGTGTAGAACCCTTAACAGCTGCCCCACAGGAGAAGCAAAAATTACATCAGGACACCTTCTGCCTGCAAAATATGTTATACATACTGTTGGCCCTGTATGGCAGGGTGGCAGAGAAGGAGAAGATGAACTTCTTGCTTCCTGCTACAGGAAGAGTCTTGAGCTTGCAAGAGAGCATAAAATAAAAACGATTGCATTTCCAGCCATAAGTACAGGAGCATACAGCTTTCCCTCCGAAAGAGCAGCCGGGATTGCAGTTTCCCAGGTAAGGAAGTTTCTTCAGAAAAATGAGCTGCCTGACATAGTTTTGCTTGTCTGCCATAATGAAGAAACCTGCAAAAGCATCAAAAAAGCCCTTGATGGGAATCTTTAAAATATAATTTAGATTTAGAATTCTTTTTATATCTTCTTATAATATCTTCTTTTATAATGTAAACCTTCTTCGAAGAGACAACTTAAACGCTTAATAAACAATTTACAAAAAGCAGATTTGGAAAGTTTTCTCCCACTCTCACTTATGGGAGATTGTTTATATAGTATGTTAGAAAAATAGGTTTGAAATAAAAATTAGAATGACAGCAAATCCCGGATTTTAAAATATTATGTAATGCAAATTTACAGGTATTTTAATTATGCCAGTATTTAAAACATATCAGTATTTTGATTATATCAGTATTTAAAGTATATCAGTATTGAAATTTATCAGTATTGAAATTTATCAGTATTGAAATTTATCAGTATTCAAAGTACATCAGTATTGAAATTTATCAGTATTCAAAGTACATCAGTATTGAAATTTATCAGTATTTTAACACTTATCAGCGTACATTTATCAATGCAAGTTTAATCAAATGAAAATTTATCGACATACATTCACTGGCGAAATTTATAGATATACAAACAGCCGGAAAAGAAAAGATCCGCACAAAAAGAAAAGATTAACTTACATAATACTCAGATGAACCTGCAGGATTATACAGAGAAAAGAGGGACAGGAGGAATAGTTATCATTCACGATGAAGCCTTTCAGAGAGGCCTTGACCTGGTAAAACGCAAAAGGTACGAGAAAGCCATTAACACATTCAATAAAATTCTGGACAAAAACCCAAGCCATAAGGGAGCCCTTTTCAACAGAGGGCTTGCTCTCCTCGAAACTGAAAAAACTCAGGAAGCCCTCAACTCATTTAATGAAGTCCTGCAGCTTGAACCTGGAAACTCCGAAGCCCTCTACAGAAAAGGAACCTCTCTTGCTATTCTTGAGAGATTTGAAGAAGCGCTTGAAGCCTATGAAAGTGCACTTGAAATTTCCCCGGATACCCCTGAAACCTGGTATATGAGGGGGCTTGCTTTTGCCGAAATAGAGAGGACTGAAGCTTCAATCCTCTGCTTTGAAAAAGCCCTTGAACTTAAGCCTGAGTATACAGACGCCTGGTGTGCAATGGGGACAGTAGCCGGAAAAGCAGACAGGTATGAAGAAGCCCTGGGAAATTTTGGGCGTGCGCTTGAAATAAACCCCAGAAATTCAGAAGCCTGCTATGCAAAGGGCCTGATTCTTGCAAAGCTTGAAAAATACGAAAATGCACTCGAATGCTTTGATTCCCTTATCCGGGAAAACCCAAAAGATACGAATGCCCTTGAACAGAAATGCCTTGTCCTTGCAAAGCTCGGGAAAAAAGAAGAAGCTCTGCAGTCCCTTGAGGATTCTTTAAAGAAGTATCCTGCAAGTGAAGCTGTCCTTTACCATAAGGCCATCCTTTTAAACGAACTTTCGAGGTACGAGGACGCAGAAAAAACCTTTTCAAAAGTATTGAAGCTCAACCCCGGACACAGAGAAGCCTGGTTCAGGAAAGGTTTCGCTCTTGTGCAACTGCTCAGGCTTAATGAAGCCATTGAGGCTTTTGAAGAAGCCATCCGGCTGGATCCTGCGTATTTTGAAGCCTGGAATTATAAGTGCCTTGCACTCATGAAACTTGAGGCATACGAAGAAGCCCTTGAAACCTTTGATTCCGTGCTTGAAACCTATCCTGATATGAAGGAAATCTGGTACAACAGGGCACTTGCTCTTTTGAAACTGCAGAACTTTGAGGAAGCTGCCCGGTCCTTTGCCCGTGTTACGGAACTTGACCCCACCAATACGGATGCGTGGTTCCAGCAGGGGCGCCTGCTTGCCAGAGCAGGAAAATATGAAGAAGCTCTTGAAACCCTTGACAGCCTGATTGAACATGACCCTGATTTTATCGAAGCCCAGAAGTTCAGGGGCTCAGTGCTTGTAGGGCTCGGACGCTTCGAAGGAGCTCTGGAGTCCCTTACAAAAAGCCTTGAAAAGGAACCGCAAAACTACAACATGTGGCTTCAAAAAGGACTTATTCTCCTCGACAGCGGGAAATTCGAGCCTGCCCTGAAAGCTCTTGAAAATGCCGCAGACCTGAAACCTGAAGACGAAATCTGCTGGATGAACAGGGGTTTTGCCCTCTATTCTCTGGAACGTTATGAAGAAGCCCTTGAAGCCTTTAAGGAAGGCTTGCGGCTGAACCCCTATCTTGAGAAGGGCTGGAACAAGAAAGGAATAGTGCTCGGAAAGCTAGGAAAACCCGAAGAAGCCCTTGAAGCTTTCGAAGAAGCAATAAAACTCAGGCCGGACTTTGAGGATGCCTGGAAAAATAAAGGACTCTTGTTTTTTGCCTCAGAAGAGTACGAAAAAGCCGAAGAAGCCTTTGCCAAAGTCCTTAAAACAAACCCTGAAGATATCGATTCTCTTTACAACAGGGGCATATCCCTGCTCAGGCTGGGAAGAAAAGAAGCAGCCCTCGAATACCTTGAAAAAGTCGTTTCCCTCAGTCCCGATTATCCTGACCTTTCCTACAGCATTGGGGTTGCATTGATGGAACTGGGGAAACAGGAAAAAGCCCTGGAAACCTTTGAAAAGCTTGCTGCAAAGAACCCGGATGATACGGAAATCCAGTGCAGGACAGGAAAGCTTGCAATGGAGCTCGGGAAGCATGAAACTGCCCTGCAGGCATTCGAAAAGGTACTGGTTGAAAAACCCGAATCAAGAGAAGCCTGGTACAGGAAAGGGCTTGCCCTGCTGAAACTGGAACGCTTTGAAGATGCTGTAAAAGCCTTTGCCGAAGTAATTACAAGGGACGCCGATTATGAAGACGCCGGAACCCTCAAGGGCTTTTCCCAGATGAAGCTCGGAAAATGCCTCCCTGCCCTGGAAACCTTTGAAAGCGTACTTGAGAGAAGACCTGACGCGGGCATGACCTGGTACTACAGCGGCCTGACCCTTTACAGGCTGCACAGGCAGGAAGAGGCAGCCAGGGCTTTTGAATCGGCTGCCCGCCTTAATCCGGAGCTGCATGACGCCTTTGAATACAGGGCAAGCTGTCTCTTTGAAACCGGGCAGTATGAAACTGCGCTCGAAGCTTTTGAGACTCTGCTGGAAAGAGACCCGAAAAACCTTTCAGCCCTGTACAACAAAGCGATTTGCTTCCTTGAACTGAAGAGGTATAAAGAAGCTACTGAAGCCCTCTCAAACCTGCTTGAACTTGACCCTGACAGGGAAGAGACGAAGTTTAAGCTCGAAGAAGCAAAGTTAAAGCTCGAAGAGGCAAAGTTAAAGCTCGAAGAGGCAAAGTTCAAACTAGGGATTGAGCATTTCGAACTCGGCCAATACAATGAAGCTCTTACCCTTTTTGAAGAAATTTCTCAGAAAAACGATTCGGTACTTTACTGGAAAGGGCTTGTGTTTGTCCGGCAGGAAGCTTATGAAAAGGCACTTGAAGTCTTTTCAAGGCTCACTGAGCAGGATTCGCAGTTTGCAGAAGGCTGGTACTTCATCGGGCTGTCCTGTTCAAAACTCGGGAAACATGAAGAAGCCTCCGGAGCCTTCAAAAAAGTCCTTGAAATCGACCCGGCATTCCGGGATATACACGAGATATACTACCAGCTGGGCCTTTCCTGCTTTGAACTCAGGAACTTTGAAGATGCCCTGACAGCCTTTGAGACAGCCCTTAAAGTAGCTCCTGAAAATTCGGACATGACCCCGGACAAAGTCCGGAATATTATGTATAAAAAGAGCCTCTCCCTGCTCAGGCTTGGAAGATATGAAGAAGCTGAACCGGGCTTTAAGGAAGTTCTCGTCAGGGACCCGGCAAATGCTGAAGCCCTTGCACACCTGAGCACTGCCTGTTTCAAGCAGGGCCATTATGAAGAAGCCCTGGATCTCTTTGAAAGGGTACTCATTCAGACTCCGGGAAGAAAAACTATCCTTTTCAGAAAGGGGCTTGCCTTAAAAGCCCTTGGAAAAAAACAGGATGCTCTGGCTGCCTTTGACCTTGTCCTTAAACTGAAGCCTACCTGCACATATGCCCTCGACCAGAGAGGATACACTCTTTTCGAACTTAAAAAGTATGAAGAAGCAGCTGAAGCCTTTAAAGCTGCGCTGGAGTACTGCCCGAAAAAGGCATATCTGCAATATCTAAGGGCTATTTCCATTTTCAGGCTTGGAAACTTCAAAGAAGCCCCACAGGAATTTGAAAAAGCCCTTGACCTCGGGTGCCGGAAGCCTGACATTCCCTATTATACAGGGCTTTCCTGCTTTGCAACAGGAGAGTATGCAGGAGCTGTAAAAGCCTTTGATATTGTCCTCAAGACAGGAGTACGGGACCCGGAAATTCTGCAAAAGAGGGCTCTTGCTCTTTTCAAACTCGGGAAGTCAGAAGAAGCCGTATCTGCAGTAAACGCCCTTCTTGAATTTTCCGCTGAAAACCTGACCGGAGAAGGTAGGGGAGAGACAAACGACAGAGACACAGGAGAAAACCCTCAGGTCTATCATGAGCTCCTTGAAAAATTTGCATCCGCCCTGATAGAACTTGGGAAACCTGAAGAAGCCCTGCTGCCCCTTGAGAAGCTTGCAAGAGACGGATTAGCTTCAAAAGAGGCCCTTTACAGCAGAGGGATAACGCTTCTGGAACTCGGAAGGCAGGAAGAAGCCTTTGAGGTCTTTTCAGAGATACTTGAGGCTTACCCGGACTTTAAGAGGGCATGGTACGGAAAAGGACTTGTGCTGTTTTCGCAGGAGCATTATGAAAAAGCCCTTGAAGCCTTTGAACAGGCTGTGCTTGAAAGCCAGGAAAATGGGCCGAAAATAAATGATCCGGAATCAGAAGATGCCTGGACCAAAATAGGGCTTGCCCAGCTCAAAACCGAAAGATATGAGGATGCCTATGAGACCTTTGAAAAGGTCCTTGAGAAAAAGCCGATGGCTGCAGACGTGTGGTACTTAAGCGGGCTTGTCATGAGAGGGCTTGACCAGAACGAGGAAGCCGTGGAAGCTTTTGAAAAGGCCCTGGAACTCAACCCGGACATTACAGCTGCCCTTGAGCAGAAAGGGCTTGCCCTTCTTACACTGTGCAGGTACGAAGAAGCCCGGAACGCCTTTAGTTCAGCCCTTGTCCGGAACCCTGAAAACGCAGATATCCTTTACAGCCGTGCAGTAGCCAGTTTCAAGCTCCGTAACTTCGAAGAAGCTGCAGGAGACTTTGAAAGGGTGCTCCTCTTTGCCCCTGATTTCCCGGACTACACCGAAGCCTGCTACAGGCTCGGGATTGCCAGCATCGAACTTCAGGACTACGAAAAAGCTCTGCAGGCCCTTGACCAGGTCCTTGAACGCGAGCCCGCGCACAAGGAAGCACTCTCTAACATGGCTCTTGTGCTCTTCAACCTCGGAGAGTACGAAGAAGCTGCCGAGACCTTTGAACTGCTGCTCAAAACGTCCCCTGAAGACCCTGAAAGCCTGAACTACCTGGGACTCTGCCTCCTTGAACTTGATAACCCGAAAGAAGCCCTGAAAGCCTTCGAAAAAGCTGCCCTTTTCAACCCGAAAAATGAAGAAGCCCTTTATAACGCAGCTACGACCCTTATTAAGTTAAACAGGACTCAGGAGTCCCTCGGGTACTTTGACCGCATCCTTGAGATATCTCCTGAAAACTACGATGCCATGAACTACAAAGGAATTGCCTTCTGTATGCTTGAAAAGTACAGGGAAGCCCTGAGGTCCTTTGACGATGTGCTTGGAAAAGACCCGGACAATATCAAGGCAATCTATAACGTGGGAATAGTCTGCTTCAAACAGAAACTCTACGAGACCGCCGCCAGGGCTTTTAAGGAAGCCCTTGCCATCAACCCCTGGCACGAGCAGTCCCTCAGGCATCTCGGCCTCTCTCTTGCAAAAACCGGAGATTATGAAGAAGCCCTGAAAGCCTTCGAAAAGCTGCTCAGGATAGACCCCCAGGACGTCCAGTCCATGAACTACAGAGGAGTTATCCTCGGAAAGCTGGAAAGGTACGGGGAAGCCATAAAGGCTTTTGACGAGATCCTGCGTGTCTACCCGGATATGGCGGATGCGAGGAAAAAACTTGAGGTATTAAAGTCCCTTGAAAATGAAGAGAGGTCCTATTAAGGGATCTGTAAAGGAGAGGATCCCTTCTGAGGAGGGATCTTTTCCGGACCTTTTTTCAAAACAGTAGAAGGTGCCCACGCCAGCTCGTCTGGCGGTCCGTCAAAAGAGAAGAACAAGAACAAGAACAAGAACAAGAACAAGAACAAGAACAAGAACAAGAACAAGAACAAGAACAAGAACAAGAACAAGAACAAGAACAAGAACAAGAACAAGAACATAGAGACTCGAAAAAGCAATAAAACCAATAAAAATAGAAATGGAAACCCCCGGGATTCTTATGTCACTTTTACTTTCGGGCTCTCATTTTAGGTCTTTTCTTTTTTGTTTGAAATACCGCTCTCCTGCGTCGATCGGGACAAAAACGACTTAAAACAGCGACAGTTGTACAGGTCAGAAAGATCTGTAATTTAGCCCTTTTGAGCGCAGTGAAAAGGACTGCGGGCTGTTGTACTTGCAGTGCAACTCCCAGGTAATCTTCGATTTCCTGTGATCCCGAATCGCAACTCGGGTGAAAAAGCAAATAAAAAAGAAGTACCGGGCTGTTGCATTTGCCCGGATACCATTTTTTAGTTAAATCAAAAGTCTTCTTATTCTTCCTTTATCTTCTTATTCTTCCTGCTTTGCCTCAATGTAAATCGCAGGCCTGAAAGGTTCTGCAAACCTGGACTTCTTCTGCGGGTCATACTCCGGAGAATCGGCGCTGTAGATTTCAACAGGGCAGCCGAGTTCTTTTTCCAGGAAGGAGGCTGATTCTTTCAGAAGGGCCTGTTCATCAAGGCCGAGGTAAGCAAAGGTCTCGTAGCGTTCTGCACCGCCGCTCTTGAACTCGGGCACTAATTTCTGCACGAACTTAGGGATCTCCTTGCCAAAACGCTTCAGGTCAGGGTTTGCCATCAGGGTTTTGATCAGAGTACCTACTTCCAGAGGGGCTTCGATCTGCAGTTCGCAGGCGCACTTTATTGCTGCGGCTTTCCAGGCAGGAGAGGTGTAGAGGTAGACCTTTTGAGGAGTTATCTTTGTAACCCTCAGGATCTCTTCAATATCGTCAAGGGTACTCTTTACAGCCTCTTCCGCAAGTTCGGCTCCTTCGTCTATAAGGTCTTCATTGTAGAGCGGGTACTGGGCAAGGGAGATTGAGTCTTCGTGCCCCATGGCTTCCCAGATCTCTTCACAGAGGTGAGGGGTGAAAGGAGCCATAAGCCTGACCCAGTTGTCCAGCACGTAGTAAAGCAGGTTTTCCCCGCCTCTCCTCTGGTACCACCTGAGATCGTTTAAGAGCAGGAAGAAGGAATTCTGGATGGCTTCCCGCGTCTGGATGGAGTCAAGGGCAGTGTTTGTTCCCCTGATGTAGTTCTGCATCCTTGAAAGCATCCAGCGGTCGATCTGCTTTAGCTCGGTGCTCAGGTTTGCCCGCTTTCCGTTCTCGATTACATCCCTTGCAAAGGAGTAGAACCTGTCCACCTGCCTGCGGGCGGACTCTATTCCAGAATTTTGCCAGTCGGCGTCCTGGGTCTGTTCGGCTGATGAGAGGATATACATCCTTGTTATGTCTGCGCCGTAAGCGCTGACCGCGCTTTCCAGGGTAAGGATGGGACCTTTGGACTTGCTCATCTTCTGCCCTTCAAGGGAGACAAAACCATTTACTGCAAGGGCTCTTGGCCAGTTATCTTCCTCAAAAAGGGCTACGTGATGGAAGAGGAAGAAGAGCAGGTGGTTAGGGACAAGGTCCTTTCCGGAAGAACGCAGGTCAACCGGATACCAGTAGTTGAAATCACGGCGGATTTCTTCAATGAGTCCGGAGGCAAGGCCTGTTTCTGCTGAAACCGCTGAAACGTCGCCTTTTCCGAGCAGGACATAATCAAAGAAGGAAAGGGTAAGCTGCTCAAGGGCAAGGTCGCCTCTCTCGATGAACCTGGCAATTATATAATAGCTCATGTAGATTGTCGAATCCCCGAGGGACTCGATTAGCCATTCCTTATCAAAGGGAAGGCGGGTCCCAAGCCCTTTCCTGCGGGCACATGCCTTATCCTTGAGCCAGTCGACCTTGTTTTCGAACTCAACCCTGTACTCTTCGGGAATAATCCGCATCTGGCTGAGGCATTTGTAAACCTTTGCTTTCCATTCGGGGTCTGAATAGTTAAGGAACCACTGGCCTTTGACCATGTTCACAACACAGGGAGTACCGCAGCGGCAGACCACGGGTTCACTGAATTCATAGAAGGTTTCTCCTGCATTTGAGGCAATGAAATCCCTGGTAAGTATGTCTTTGACCTTGGAGACCGGGTATCCTGTATATTTCCCTGTGAGCTCCTTAAGGACTCCACCGTGGAACTCTCTCCGGTACACGATCTTTGTGGCTTCCTCGGCTTTCGGATCTTTCTGGTTTGCAATTCCCATACTTTCTACGATCTCTTTTGCCGGGAATTCCCCGAATTCGGGGACCTTGATAAGGGAAATCAGTTCGATTTTTTTGAGGTCTTCGGTAATCCCGTACTCGCTCAGGTCTGCATCATAGAGGTCACGCAGGGCAAGGTAGTCAAAAGGTGCATGTGCAGGCACGCTCATTACTATTCCGCTTCCGTTTTCGGGCCTTACGAAGGATGCAGGAAGAGAGATGACTTCATCTCCGGTTATCGGGTTTGTGAGTTTTATCCCTATGACGGATTTTGCAGGCACGTCCTCGATGTATTCCACGGTCCTGTCCGTAAAGGTCAGTTTTCTGAAAGCTTCCTTGCTGACAACCCAGAACTCTTCGTTTCCGTCTTTTTCGACTCTGGCCTTTACGTAATCCACTTTGGGGTTGACCCAGAGGTTTGTCACTCCATAGGTGGTTTCCGGCCGGAGGGTAGCACAGGGGAGGACCAGGTCTTTGTACCGGAATTTTATCAGGGTGTATTCCACAATTGTGGCTTCTTCCCCATGCAGGATATCATGGTCTTCTACAGGGTTGTTGTCGTTCGGGCACCATTTCACGGGGTGGGAGCCTTTCCCGATCAGGCCCTTTTCTCCAAGCCGGATATACTGCCATTCAATGAACTTTTTGTAGGTCGGGTCAGTTGTTGTGAATTTGCGCCTCCAGTCAATGGAGTACCCGATCATGCGCATGGCTTTCTCGGCTTCATGCTTGAAATATTCAACGATTTTTTCCGGGGTATCGAGGGTCGGCAGGATATCTCCGGGAATCCCGTGGAGGCGTTCGTAAACGTCCATGGTCTGAGGGTCCCGGCTTGCAATCAGCTCAGCAAGCCCCACAATGGGTGTGCCTGTTACGTGAAAGCCCATCGGGTAAAGCACATTGTATCCGAGCATCCTTTTGTACCTTGCCACGACGTCCCCTATAGTAAAGGTCCGGGTGTGCCCTGCATGCAGGTTCCCGTTCAGGTAAGGGTAAGGAATTGTTATGAAATACTTTTCCCGCTTATCTGGCTCAGGCTGGAAAATCCGGCTCTCATTCCATTTATTCTGCCATTTATTTTCTATCTCATGAGGTTTATAATCCTGCTCCATTCGTGTTCACGCCCACCGATGAGTATGATAAAAGAATCTGAAGAAATCCTGGGGATATGAATAATAATCCTGAGGATATGAATAATAACAGTAAAGCAGTTTCAAGAAGCCAATTTGCGGCCTCAAGAATCCTGAATTGATTAAAGGATGCCGGAATCCGCGTATGTCAATCACCCGACATAAATAGATCAACTGTTTGCGGTTCCGGCACGTAAATATTTATCTTCCGACGTCTCTTTAATCGAATTTGCAAATCAGATCTGTTTTCCGGTTTTATTTCGCCTTTCCGAAGATTGCTTCCCGGATGGCATCGATATTTGCATCCACTAAAGTAGGCTCCTCGCAGATATCGATCACAGTCTGGGGGTCTTTAAGGAGATGCCCTGTAGTAATGCATACAACGGTTTCGTCTCTGCCAATGACACCCATATCAACAAGTTTCTTAAGCCCTGCTACAGAGGCTGCACTTGCAGGTTCGACGCCTATGCCTTCAAGCCTTGCGAGGTCCTTCTGGGCTGCAAGGATTTCGTCATCATTAACAGACTCTGCAGTCCCGTGGGAGTCCCGGATTGCGCTGAGGGCTTTTGTAGCGTTTACAGGGTTTCCAATCCTGATTGCAGTTGCAACTGTCTCGGGGTGCTCTTCCGGAGTGATTGCAGGAGCCCCGCTTTTGATGGCTTTTACGATGGGGCAGGAACCTTCAGCCTGAATTCCGGTCATCTTCGGGAGAGAATCGGTTATTCCAAGTATTTTGAACTCCCTGAAACCCTTATATATTGCAGTAATATTTCCTGCGTTTCCTACGGGCAGGACAATTCTGTCAGGCACTTTGAAGCCGAGCTGGTCTGCAATCTCAAAGCCGATGGTTTTCTGGCCTTCAAGCCTGTACGGGTTGATGGAGTTTAAAAGGTAGATTTTTTCCTGGGAACAGAGCGTGCGCACAAGAGCAAGGGCATCGTCAAAGTTTCCACGGATGCTGAGGACCTTTGCTCCGTGCATGAGGGCCTGGGCTACTTTACCAAGGGCTACTTTCCCTGCAGGGAGCAGCACTATAACAGGGATTCCTGCTTTTGCCCCGTAGATTGCAAGAGATGCGGAGGTGTTTCCTGTAGATGCGCAGGCAACGGTCTTCATCCCGAGCTCAAGCGCTTTCGTAACTCCAACAGTCATGCCCCTGTCCTTGAAGGAACCGGTGGGGTTCATGCCCTCGTGTTTCACGTAGAGTTCTTTAATCCCTATCTTTTCGGCCAGGCGGTCGCATTTGTATAAAGGAGTCCCGCCTTCCCTGATAGTCACAGGCTCCCTTTCGATCGGGAGGAGTTTTGCGTACTTCCAGACCGAAGGGCATTCGGTCTTCAGTTTTTCCATGTCAAGTTTAATTGAGGAATAGTCATAAATAACATCAAGCAGCCCGTTACATTTGCTGCAGGTATAGATTACTTCATCTTTGGAATACTCTGCACCGCATTCGATACATTTCAGATGATACATTAAATTGCTCCTGTGTCTGATTATTTAGAATTATTCGGATACCGGGTTTCAAGTAGTACCCAATTTCATGTTAGTATTTATTACACGATTTCATGTTATTACATGATTTCATGATATTACACGATTTCACGTTATTACACGATTTCACGTTATTACACGATTTCATGTTATTACACGATTTCATGTTATTACACGATTTCATGTTAGTTTATTAATACAACCCGGAGTTCGGGTCAGCATAATCTTGATTTCGGATTAGTATAATATTAGAGTTTAATAATATTTTGTATCCTTAACACTTTACTTGCTTTTAAATTATACTATTTTTAAAATTGTACTGTATTCGGGCTTTATAATAGCTCCGTAACAACAGTCTTATAAAGCATACTCGTCCCCACGATAATTCATCAACCCCGGAAGGTACTGAAAAGGACTTATTATATTTAGATTTATATTTATAT
>NZ_JJOV01000022.1:0-19194 GCF_000979385.1 Methanosarcina sp. 2.H.A.1B.4 | reverse complement strand
TAGGAATTGTAGGGAATGCTCTCTGTTTTGTGATGTTCATTTGATCGAATTACACAAAACAAAGAGCACTTATTTTTATATAACTGTCAAAGTCAGGTTCAAAGAAGCAAAGGCTCTCGGTCTTCCTGAACCGGAGATAATTGAAGTCGGTATGCGGATGAGATTCGTTGTCCATCTGGCGGAATCCATTGCAGTACTGCCTGAATCTAAAGAAATAAAAGGGATACTGGATATCCCGGAGCACCAAGTCAGTGAACTTGGTGCCAGAACCGGCACTATGTTGGAACTTCGCCGGCACCAAGTTGAAGTACTCAAAAAATGTAAAAATGAATGCTCTATTGTCGATCTGATGGAGCTCACAGAGAGGACAGACCGCAGCAAATTCAGAAAGCGCATACTAAGTCCTCTGCTCGATGCAGGTTTCATTGAAATGACAATCCCCGACAAACCCCGCAGCAGCAAGCAGAAATACCGCCTGACAGCTAAAGGGAAGGCATTTTTAGATAAAGAGGCACATGAAGGCATAGAATAAGAGAATCCTGTAAGTGATGCTCGTGCCTGTTTTTGATGGAAGTCTGCAGATTCATCACATGCCGTGTGATGACTTTACAGGCATTTTCAAATATGATGCTTCTAAACACCGCAAAAACCGCACTAATTCCGCATTAATACCGCATAAACCGCATTAATACCGCAAAAACCGCATTAATACCGCAAAAACCGCACTAATTCCGCACCAAAGCCGCATAAGCCGCACTAAAGCCGCAAAATTAGAAGATAGTATAAGTTTAGGTTGTCCACCGTTACATGGTTGATATTTTTGAAAAACCCGAATTGCGCCTCGGGATCTCAGGAAATCGGAGATTTTCTGGGAGTTGCACTGCAAGTGCAACAGTACGCGGTCCTTTTCGCTGCGCTCAAGAGGACTGAATTACGATTTTTCTGACCCTTACAACGTCATTCGCTTTATCATGTCGTTTTTGTCACGCTCGACGCAGGAGAGCGGCTTTCAGACAAAAAATAAGACAAAAGACCCGAAAGAAAAGCCGGAAAGTAAAAATGGAGTAAAAAATCTGAGGGATGAAGTCAAAACAGGATTAAATTGTACCTGAAAAACACTCTTTTACACGTCTGTTTTTATTGATTTTTACTGGAGATTTCAACCTCCTGTTTCTTCCTTCTCTTATTATCTCTCTTCTTTTTTCTTCTTTTTTCTACTTTTTTGCAGGGCCGCCAGACAAGCTGGCGGGTACATCCGATATTTACCTGTGAATTGAAAAGCGGTTTCCGGGGTCAAGGAAAGTATTCTTCGGGTCAGGAAGGCATTTCACTATTAACTCGTTTTTTCTTAATACCAGCAGGACTTCGCCTGTTATTTTTTTGCAGGCAGATGAGACGGTTTCAGCCCTGTAAGGCGAAGAAGAGAAAAAGATTTCTTAGGAGATTCTGAATAATACCAACAGATTAAGCAGGAACCA
Source organism: Methanosarcina sp. 2.H.A.1B.4 (assembly GCF_000979385.1). Lineage (NCBI taxonomy): Archaea > Methanobacteriati > Methanobacteriota > Methanomicrobia > Methanosarcinales > Methanosarcinaceae > Methanosarcina > Methanosarcina sp. 2.H.A.1B.4. Next base: position 17,716 of record NZ_JJOV01000022.1, on the reverse strand, counting down.
CCTAAGTTTTTGGAAAAGAGAAAACAATCTAAAGGGGACATAGGGGCCACAAAGGGGACATAAAGGGGACAAAGACGCCAAAGACGCCACAAAGACGCCATAATCACGCCAAATACCTCACCTATCAAAGACGTCAAATAGCCAGAATCAAGCCAACTGCACCAGAAACAAAGGCACCATCAAAATTCCCCAAAGACGCCACAAACGCGCCAATTACGCAATTAGACAAATCAAAAATGCGGGTGAGGTTCATTGTCTATCTGGCGGAATCTATTGCTGTTGAAACCACCGGCTTAGTTACAGGTGAAGGAAAGTCACAGCCCGAGTTACAGCCCGAGTTACAGCTAGAGTTACAGCCCGAGTTACAGCTAGAGTTACAGCTAGAGTTACAGCTAGAGTTACAGCTAGAGTTACGGCTAGAGTCACTGTTTAAATTGAGTATCAATTCAAGACCACTTAGCTGAATAAGAACCTATCCGAAAAGTCAGAATACACGTTGAAAAGCTATAACAGGCTTATAATGTCTAAGTATCTACTCCATGTTCATATCCCTTACTGTAAATATTACAATGGGTCAAACATTTTTTGGATAGGCTCTTAACCCACCCTAAAAAAATGAAGAGCCATCTTCTTTGTTTATATCCCCAATATACTCACGGTATATTACGTACTTGCCATTTGCTTTCTTTATGCATCTAACCCCAAGTCCACTCTCCTTCAACATCGCTTTTCTCTTCTCGACATCGGATTTATCAAGTCCAAAATAACTGGGTTCATCGAGCATGTAGGTTTTACCGTTAAAGTTCCTAAAAGTTTTATGCATAGAGACACCTAAGCGATATAGTTTTTGACTGGAGAGTAAAGGCTGTCACTTACTTTCTTTAACCTGATATACAATCTCGCTTCCATCTTTTCCTGTTTTCCGAATACCGTCACTACTTATGATATAATCATCAATTTCAGAAATATCAGAAGCGTGATCTTGTATTTCTTTAATTGCCTCACCAATTGTAATAGGTTCATTTGCATTACCTGGGATATGAATCGGTTCATCTAGTCCTTTTTTCGTGATTAATGCAAGTTTTTCCAGTGCTTCGATTAGAGTCATTTCTGTCATGGTTTTGATTCCTCCTTCCAGAAGTTCTATTCTTATTCCGCATATAATATAGTTTAGGCCTCTTCTTCTATGTCTTTTATCTTCACAATTTCTTTTATGATATCATTACACTCAAGATTAGAACAAGAATTTACCACACTTAGGATATACTATTGAACGGCATGTTGCGGAAGTTACGATAAATCATAATGTCGTACATCTACACAGGTCACAACACTTTTCGGATAGGCTCTAAGTAACCGAACAGGTAACCGAACAGGTAACCGAACAAGTAACCGAACAGGTAACTGAACAAGCAACCGACCCAGTTGCCGACTCAGTCATCGACCCAGTCACCGATCCAGTTATTTAAATAAGTAAATTGAACAATGTTTTTTATATAACGAGCTGATAATAACCAATTAAAATAGTTACTTATATTCTATTGTAGATGCGGAGGAAACAATTGTGGCTAAGCCAATTGAACTGGGTCTTGTTTTAGAAGGTGAGGATGCCCGGGAATTCTGGGAAAACGAGAAGAAGCCTGCAACTAAACAACAAATAGAAATGTTTAAACGGGCAAGGAAACTTGCAAGTACAATCAGGTTGTAAGTGTGCCGCATAAAATACCGCAAAAACTGCAAAAACCGCATTAAAGCCGCATAGAAGCCGCACTAAAGTGAAAAGGGAAAAGAAAATTTAGCAAAATGAGGTGAGTAAAATGCCTTCAAGGTATCTGGAAGTAAATACTCTGCACATATCCGATCCAGTTGCGATCAAGAAATTGCATTCCCTTTTTGAAAAGAATGAAAAATCCAAACCTCCTGAATCCCGATATAGAAAATCTGAGGAAGAGGTAATTGAATTCTTAACACAAAAGTTCTAACCTTTCTTTTTTTGATTACAGAAGCTTGATGAACTCTTCATCGGTCATCCCGGCTTGCCGGATTATCGATTTCAATGTCCCTGCCGGAATTTCGGGATGATCCGGGACAATAACAATGAGCGTTTTATCTGGAACCTTCTTTTTCATTTTATGTGGCTGCCCTTCTGAGATACTACCTGAAACCCCTGGCTGTTGAGAGCCTTGATTACTTCAAGAGCTGATGGGTGGGAAGTTTTGGCATGGGAAGAGACCTCTACCGTTGTGGTAAAAACCTGTCTTGCGGCAGGTATTTGGGCGTCCTCGTCTTCGAGGTAGAGTTCAATTGCTTCCTTCAGGTTCTCGATGGCTTCTTCGATTGTTTCACCCTGGCTTGCGACGTCAAGCTCAGGACACCAGGAGACATACCATTTTCCTTCATTATGAACGACAGCTGAAAACCTGTACGTTTCTTCCATGATTAAGAGATTCCCTCTGTGCTATAAAAAATCTCTCTTAAATCTCTCTTTGGAGGATGTACCAGCTTAAGGTTTCTGGTCAGGCGGGTACTTTTCACCATGAAACCATTTACAGGAAACCTGAATCATTCAGCTAATCGAGTGAATCGAGTAAAAACCAGAAACCAGACTTCACAACTTAATTCCTTTTAACTAACAGGTTGTGAGAAAAGGATATAATCTGGAACGGAGATTAAAAAGAGAATAAATCAAAGGGGGGATGAAATGGCTTCAAGATATCTGGAACAAAGCACTTTATACATATCAGACCCTGTTGCCATTAATAAGTTGCATTCTTTATTCGAAAAGAATGAAAAATCCAAACCTCCTGTATCTCGATATACAAAGTCAGATAAAGAGGTAATTGATTTCTTAACAAAGAAATTCTAATCATTTCATTTTTTTAACCGGGTAATGGTATTTCTATTTGAGATTAGCTTTTTTAACTCTACGGCGGGAAGTCTACGTACTCGACAACCGTAGGCTGACAAGTTGGGGAGGTCAGCACGCAGGGAATTGCACTCAACTGCTGACCTTTTCATCTCACCAGATTTCCAGTTTTAGCATAGATAACTCTTCATATATTTTTGTAATTTAAGTTTTACCCAACTTTTTTTCCCACTTTTTTCTGAAATCAGAGCCATAATTTTTGGCTCTGGATTATGTATTAAATAAGTGACCACCCATCTACAAGCTCAGCAAAATCTTTTAAAAATCAAAGAGTATTTCATGGATAAAGTATCTAAATCTCTAACTCTCATTCTAAACCATTCTGATTAACAGCAGGATATGGATTTTCATGGTCAACGTAGAAAAAACAAGCCTAAGCATACTCAGGAAATTTGATCCCTCGGAACTGAAGGACTATGAAAAGAGAAAAATAGTTTTCTGGTATGACAGGGACAAAACCGCCTGGGACCAGGAGAAGCAGGCTCCCGGAGAGGAGCTTGAAGAAATAATTCAGGTCCTGGAAGAAAACAACATCAAATTCCATATCCTTGACAATAACTATTTTGAAACCAAAAAACTCCTTGAAATCGAAGACCTGGAGTCAAACTATCTCATCTACTGCCCGGACAAAGAAAGGGCGCACGAAGACAACTGGCTTTTTGATATCCAGCTCTACTCATCCAGATTTGAAAACAGCCGGATTTCAGACATCAAGAGCGAATTTGAGATCGACGGGCATGAACTGGATGACTTCTTCACGAAATACGAGAAATTCTTTGGCAACCAGAAAGAAAGGGTCCAGCCCTTAAAGAAGCTCCACCAGCGGGACTGGCGGGAAAAAGAGTTCATCCTGGGCATGCTGGCTGTTTTTTCAAAGACACAGGCTCTTGATTTCAAACAGATTATAAGGGATACCATGTTGAGATCCCTGGGTGAAGCTGAAAACCCGGTCTGGGAGAATATCTCAAAATTCGGGCTGGAGGAAAACTTCTGGGAGCTGGCAGAAGAAGATTTTGGATTTTCGGCAAAAAATCCTACCCTGAAGAAACTATTCCTGAGTTTCCTTGTTACACACATAAAGCGGTATTCCGGAATTTCCCTGGCAGGCTATGACCAGTATGTTGACCGGAAAGAAAACGAGTGCCAGATCTTCCTCAAGCACTGGATGGACAGCTCACGGGATTCCAAAACGTTTGAGAAATACACAAAGGACATGCTTGAAGAAACTGGCCAGGACCTGGAAAAAAGCCTGCAGGCAGAACTTGATAAACATGATGTGCAGACCTACCTTGAAGCTGAAGCCGTTGAAATCTTTGATAAGGCTGTAATTCTTCAGATCCTCAAATCCCTGAACAGCCCTGTAGATTCGACAGAAGAGGACTTCAAAAACCATCTTGCCTGGATCGATACCCGCCGGACAAAGCACTGGTTTTCAGAATATGAAAACATCTACAATGCGCTTGAATATGCGGTTAAGCTCTTCCAGTTTGCCCGGGAATACTATGATAATCCGAAAGCAGCTGACGCGCTTGAAAACACTCCCAGTTTGTACGAATTATTCAAAGCATATGCTGAGACATACTACCAGATCGATTACCTCTACAGGAAATTCTACTATTACTATGATAAAGAGCAGGAAAAGGACATCCTGAAGAAAAACCTCAGGCCTCAGGTCGAAGACCTCTACACCAACAAGCTGCTCGGAAAACTGTTATTGAAATGGAGCAGCCTCATTGACTCCGAGCTCAATGGGCAGTGGAAGATTGAACTTGCGGACAGCCAGAAGGACTTCTACAAACGGCATGTAAACAGGATTCTGCAAAAAGATGACAGGAGTAAAGTTGCAGTTATCATTTCCGATGCACTGCGCTATGAAGCAGCTGCCGAGCTCTTTGAAACCCTCAACAAAGATACCTGGGGACTTCCCGAACTCAGCTACATGGCAGGAGTCTTACCCTCATACACGAAGCTCGGAATGGCAAGTTTACTCCCGCATAATGCGCTGGAATACAGAGGAAAAGAAATCTTTGTGGACGGCATAAGTTCCGAAGGGCTTGAAAAAAGGAACAAAATCCTGCAGAGCAAATGTGATGACTCACTTGCACTGAATTATGAGGACTTCATTAAATTAAGCCGGGAAGAGGCAAGAGAACTGATCAAAGGAAAAAGAGTCCTTTACATATATCACAATAAGATAGACTCAACCGGGGATAAGCAGTCCTCGGAAAACAGTGTTTTCAATGCCGTGGAAGAAACAGTTTTTGAAATCAAGAAAATGGTCAAGCATCTGAGTGAAGCCCTAAACACAACAAATATCATTGTCACAGCGGATCACGGTTTCCTGTACCGAAGAGATGATATGGAAAATGCGGATAAGGTAGAAACCTCATCGTTTGACAAAACTCGAATAATTGATACCACAAAGAGATTTATCCTGAGTGACCAGGAGCTTGCACCGGATAATTCACCGGATAATTCACTGAATAATATACACAGCTTTGACATGCGCCATATTCTCGAGAAGGAACATTCCCCCCTCTTTGCCTATGTCCCGAAAACCGACCTCAGATTCAAGCTTCAGGGAGGCGGGCTCAATTTTGTACACGGAGGAGCCTCTCCCCAGGAGATTGTCATTCCGGTCCTGACATATACCCACCGGCGGAATGAAAAAACCCTCGAAAAGAAAGGCATCAAATACGGCAAAGTCAACGTCTCGGTAATAAATGACCGGAAAAAGATCACAAGCAGCAAGTTTAAAGTAAAGATTTTCCAGACAGAAAAAGTGACTGATAAGCTGAAACCCCGTACTTTCAGGGCTTCATTATGGGATATTGACGGTGAGCAGGAAAAAATGGTCAGTGACGAAAGAACCGTTATTGCCAATAGCGAATCCGATGAGCCTGAAGAAAGGCAGTACACTGTTATACTTACCCTTGGCAACGGTCTCGAAAATAAAACATATTACCTGAGATTGATTGATGAAGACACAAATGAAATCAAAGATATTGCCCGGATTACATTCGAACTTGACCTTTTGATTGGCGATTTTGACGACTTTTAAATTAAAAAAGGGAATCAGGCATAAAGATTCTGGAATAAAAAAAGTTTTTAGGGACAGGATAAAATGGTTGAAGCAGATCTCGAAACAGTAAGCCTTGAAACAGACCGAAAATTAAATCAGTACTTCTCCGGCAGGGTTGTGAGAAAAGACCTTACAAAACTGCTGAAAGTAGGGCACAATGTCCCTGTCTACGTGCTGGAATACCTGCTAGGCTCTTACTGCGCAGATGATGACGAGGATGTAATTAAGGAAGGTGTCCAGAAGGTCAAAAATATCCTGTCCCAGAACTATGTGAGGTCTGATGAAGCCGAAAAGATCAAATCAAGGATCAGGGAGACAGGATACTACACCATTATTGATAAGATCACGGTCACACTCAATGAAAGGAGAGACGTCTACGAAGCTGAGTTCTCCAACCTTGGGCTTAAAAACATTGAGATTGACTCTGATTATGTAATAAAATACGACAAGCTTCTAGGCGGCGGAATCTGGTGCATGATCAAGATGGAGTACTCTACAGAATCAGCTTCTTCGCCATTCGTCATCTCCAGCCTGAAACCTATCCAGATCCCTAATATGAACCTCCAGGAGATCCTGGTGGAAAGGAAGAACTTTACTAAAGATGAGTGGATTGACGTCCTGATGAGAAGCATTGGGATGGAGCCCACCCAGCTTGAAACTCCCATCAAATGGCATATGCTCGAAAGGCTCGTTCCTCTTGTAGAGAATAACTACAACCTCTGCGAACTCGGCCCGAAAAGTACAGGAAAATCTCACGTTTACAAGGAAATATCCCCAAACACCATCCTGATCTCCGGGGGGCAGACCACGGTTGCAAACCTCTTCTACAACATGTCCACCCGACAGGTAGGGCTTGTGGGGTTCTGGGATGTTGTGGCATTTGACGAAGTTGCAGGAATCCGTTTCAAAGACAAAGACGGCATCCAGATCCTCAAAGACTACATGGCCTCCGGCTCTTTCGCAAGGGGAAAAGAGCAAAAGAATGCAAACGCGTCAATCGTCTTTGTTGGAAATGTCAACCAGAGTATAGAGTCCTTAATAAAGACTTCAAACCTCTTTTCTCCCTTCCCGGAAGCTATGAACAGCGATACCGCCTTTTTCGACAGGATGCACTATTACATCCCTGGCTGGGAAATCCCGAAGTTCAGGCCTGAACACTTTACAGACAGGTACGGATTCATAGTTGACTATATTGCAGAATTCTTCCGGGAAATGAGGAAGCGATCCTACGCCGACAATATAAACAGGTTCTTTAAGCTCGGAAACAACCTGAACCAGCGCGATGTAATTGCGGTTAAAAAGACCTTCTCCGGTCTTATGAAACTCATCTACCCGGATGAGAATATCACCAGAGAGCAGGCGCAGGAGATCCTTGAATACGCTCTCGTAGGTCGAAGGCGTGTAAAAGAGCAGCTGAAAAAGATAGGAGGAATCGAGTTCTTCGATGTGAATTTCTCCTACATTGATAATGAGAACCTGAAAGAAGCTTTCGTATCTGTGCCCGAAAGCGGCGGAAACAAGATTATCCCCGCAGGCATCACAAAGCCCGGAGAAGCCTATGCAGTTGCTGCTACAGAATCTGGCAAAATCGGGGCCTACAAGTTTGAAGTCCAGGTTGTATCCGGCTCGGGAAAATACGAAAAATCGGGTACAGGTTCAAATTCTCAGGCAAAAGAGTCAATAAAAACAGCTTTCAATTACTTCAGAGCCAACGCAAAATCCATAAGCCAGAGCATCTCCGTAAAAGAAAAAGACTACTTTTTGCACGTCCAGGACCTCTATGGAGTTGGCATGTCCGAAGAACTCGCCCTTGCAGCCTTCATAAGCCTCTGTTCAGGAGCATTGGAAAGGCCGCTTCAGGAACAGACCGCAATCCTCGGAAGTATGACAATCGGAGGCTCTGTAGCTGTAATTGAAAACCTGGCAGGCCTTTTACAGGTCTGTCTTGATGCCGGAGCAAAAAGAGTGTTGATTCCAATTGCCTCTGCGGGAAAGATTGCAACAGTACCTCCGGACCTGTTCAGCAAGTTCCAGATCTCTTTTTATGAGGATCCGATTGATGCGGTGTATAAATCGATGGCGTTGATTTAAGATCTTACCAAATTTGAATAAATCTGAATAAATCTGAATAAATCTGAATAAATCTGAATAAATCTGGAGTCATAGTAAGCTCCTTTAGTTGAAGGTTTAAACTTTTAAGAAAAACTTATGAGATTAATTATTAATTTTAAATATTTGTTTCGGAAGCCTTCAAACCAAAATATTTAATTGGGTTTAAAATATACAGTTGGATGTATAAATTTTATATGTATGTTAGGGGTACCTCCAATGAAAAAAAGAAAAATGTCGGCAGACGCTGGCAAGACCGAGACTTTGAGTTTTGTCCATGCTGCTGATCTACACCTTGACAGTCCATTTACAGGAATTTCCGGGATTGACCCGGAGCTAGGGGAAAGGCTTGCGAAAGCTACCTTTCAGGCTTATGAGGCAGTTATCGAACTCTGTATGGATGAAGAAGTTGACTTCCTGCTTATCGCGGGGGATGTGTATGACAGTGCCGACAAGAGCCTTTATGCCCAGGTCAGGTTTATAGAGGGACTCAGGAAGCTTGAAACCACCGGGATTCAGGTTTTTATCTGCCATGGGAACCATGACCCTCTTGACGGCTGGTCGGCAAGCCTGAAGTGGCCCGGAAACGTACATATCATGAGGGGGGATGGGGCCGAAGTTGTGGAATTCAAAAAAGAAGGCGAAACGGTCGCTCTTGTCGTGGGGATGAGTTACCCGACCCGGCACATCATGAAAAACCTTGTGAAAGAATTCCCAAAAAAAGAAGAGAAATGGCCGTTTACGATAGGGCTGCTGCATTGCAGCGTGGGAAGCAACCCGGAGCATGACCCTTATGCCCCGTGTACCCTGCAGGACCTCAGGGAGTTAAGCTATGATTACTGGGCTCTTGGGCATATCCATACTCCCTCTATAGTTTGCAAAGAAGCCCCCCTTGTGATATATCCCGGAAACCCGCAAGGCAGGCATCCAGGCGAAACAGGGGCAAGGGGGTGCTTTTATGTGGAGGTTTCTTCCGGAGGAGCCATTTCTACCAAGTTCATCGAGACCGACTCTGTCCGCTGGCATATAAGGGAAATTTCCATAGAAGACATGGAAACAGAAGGGGAACTGATAGAAAGTCTTCAAAGCCAGCTTGATGACATAAGGGAAAATTCCGGAGGAAGATCTGCGATATGCAGGCTGTTCCTCAATGGAAGGGGGCCTCTGCACCACACTCTCAGGAAAGAGGGATTTCTTGAAGATCTCCTCCATTTGCTCAGGGAGGACGAAATTCGGGGCCGGCAGTTTGTCTGGGTAGAGAGCATTGAAAATGAAACGCTCTTTCCCGTAGAAAGGGAGCTGCTTTTGAAAAGGGAGGATTTTGTAGGAGATCTGGTTAAAATCGTGGAGGGCTTGAAGACAGATGAAAAGGCTCTGGACGAGTTTCGTGAAGTCCTTTCCCCTCTCTTTAAACCCAGTAGTGGGGGAAAACTCATTTGCAAAATTGATGATGAAGAGATGAACTCCCTGCTTCAACGTGCTGAAAATATCCTGCTTGATGCCCTTCTCACGGAGGAAAAGCATGAAAATTGATGCAATTCATATCGACGGTTTCGGCAAGTTTTCCAGGCTATCGGTGGGAGACCTGCCTTCCGGCCTGGTCATATTAACAGGAGCAAATGAGGCAGGAAAGTCAACATTATTCACTTTTATCCGGAGGATGTTTTTTGGTATCCCCAACACAAGGTGCAACCTCTATCCCCCACTTGAAGGAGGGCAACATGGGGGAAGGCTTGCAGTAACCGATTCCTCAGGGAAGCGCTGGGTCATAGAGAGGAACGCAAGCCGAAAAGACGAGGTAAAAGTTGTGCTTCCCGATGGAAATACGGGAGGCAAGCCCGAACTTCTTAAACTTCTGGGCCACGCTGACAGGAATGTCTTTGAAAACATCTATGCTTTCGGTCTTGAAGAACTGCAGAGTTTTGAGACCCTGAACGACCAGAGCATCAACAGTAAACTCTACAGTGCAGGCACCGGGGTAGGAGTTTCCATTTCAGGACTGATGGATTCAATCAGCAGCAGTGAAAACAACCTGTATAAACCCAGAGGCAGCAAACCCCTTATAAATGAGCTATTCAGGGAAATAGGAAAAACTGAAGAAAAAATTGCCGAATTTGAAGGAGCCCAGAAAAAATACGATTTTCTTCATTTCGAATTGGAACAACGAACCGGAGACATTGATCAGTTAAAAGAAAAGTCTCTGAATATACGGAAAAAATTAAACCACATTCAAAACCTGCTTTCTGTCTGGGAAGACTGGAGAGCCCTGCAGGAATCAAAAACTGCCCTTGAAGGTTTACCCGGGCTTGAGAGTTTCCCCGAAAAAGGGGAAGAAAAGCTTACAAGGCTCCGGGAAAAAATTGAGGAAATAAAGGAGACCATTTCGAGGCTGGAGCAGGAACTGGAAAAAAATGCCGTTAAAGAACGAAGCATTTCCCCGGACGAAAGCCTTCTGGAGCAAAAAGATGCAGTGATGGAACTTGAAAGCGGGATTGAGAAGTACAGGTCCGAAGTAAAAAATCTCCCGTCCCTAGAAATAAACCTCAGGCAGGAAGAAGCCGGTCTTTCTGAGCTCCTCCTTGAACTGGGCCCGAAATGGAATGAGGAAGCTTTGGACCGCTTTGACCGTTCCATCCCTGCAAAGGAAAGCGTCATCAAGATGCGAAAGGCAGTAGAGGAAATTGATGATCAAATAAAAGAGACTGGAAATGAACTTCAGCAGATTTTAAACAGCATCGAGCGAGTCAGTCAGGAAAATGATTCATTTGAAGAAAGCCTCCTGGTGCACAGAACCCAGGTCATCGAACTTGGAAATGGGATAGAGAAATACCGGACTGATAAGGACCTCCTCCATTCCGAAACTCGGGAAGTTCAGGAGAAAAAAGCCGAACTGAAGGAAAACCTGTCAGGGTTTGGGGAGGGCTGGGACGAAAGCACCCTTGCCCGTTTCGAGCGTTCAACTCCTTCTAAGGAAACCGTGATCGGAAAACGAAGGGAAATGGAGGAGGCGGAAAAAACAATCGAGAGGTACCGCGACAGGCTCGAACTTGCCCTTGGGGAAATCGAAGAAGTCCGCGGGGAAATAGAAGCCCTGGAAGAGAAACTCGAAGCCTACTCAAAGCTTCCCAACCCTGAAGAGGTAAAGCAGGGGCTTGAAGCTGTAAGCTACCTCAGGGTGAATCACCCTCTCCTCAGGGAAAAGGAAAGCGAACTCAAAAACCTGGAAAAAGACCTGGAAAAAGAAGAGATGCTTTATGCAGCCTTCGGGCCCCGGAAAACCGAGCATGAGGAAGGACTTCCCCTTTGGCCTGCAGGAATGCTCCTGATTGCAGGTGGCATAGGCCTGGCTTACGAGTACATGAACAACTCCCTGCTCTCTGGACTTGGCATATTTTTCCTCCTTTTTGCTACTTCTGCCGCATACTTCCAGAAAGCCAGAAAAAAACCCTCAAGCCCTCCTGTCGGGGAGGAACAATTAAAAGGAACCGAAGCCCGGAAACAGAAAGCACAGGACTCAAAAGAAAAACTGTCCGGAGAGATTGCCTCCCTGAAAGAAGACATGAAAACCCGGGCAAAAAAGTGCGGCTTTGAAGACATTCCCGACCCCTCGGTGCGGGAACAGAAAGCCGATGAACTGCAAAGGATCCTGCTTGATTTGAAAACTGCCGGAGAACTGCACCAGGGGAAGGATAAGCTTCAGAAGAAGCGGGATAAGTTAAATGCAGCTTACCAGGAGCTTGAAGGTAAGCTGAAGGTCGGAGAGGGCGGGCAGGAGGAAGTTCTCCAGGAATGGAAAGAATGGCTTGTTTCTTCAGGATTCAAACCGGAGCTATCTCCTGAGCATGTGCTTGAGCTTCTTTCCGGGATCAGGGCCTGCTTGGAAAAACAAAAAAATGTTAAAGAACTGGAAAAACAGGTACAGCTCAGGGAAGCTGCTATTAAAAAGTACGAAGAAGAAGCCCTTAGTGTTCTGAAAGCCTGTGAAAGGCCTGTTTTGGGAAGTGCACTTGAAAGTGAAATCGCAAAACTCAGGGAGGATGTAAGTTTTGCATTTAACCAGGCTGAAAGAATGAAGATACTTGAACTTGAATCCGAAAGCCTTGACCGCAAAAATAAGGAGCTTGAAGCCCGGCTCCTTGAGGAAAGAACGCAAAGGGATGCCCTCTCCGAAAAGTGGACCTGCTGGCTTGGGGCTTATGGGCTTGACCCATCACTTTCAGTAGAAAGCGTGCTTGAAATCTTTTCGGTAATCCGAACATGCTTTGACAGGCAGCGGGTGATCCGGAAACTTGAAGAACAGATTACTTCCAGCAGAACTTCGATAGAAGCCTATGAAGCAAAGGTAACCGGGGTTATGCAGGAATGTGAACGTCCGCTTTCCGGACTTTCTTTTGACACGAGGGTTGAAAAACTCCGTTTGGAACTTGAACAGGCATCCGAGGAAACAAGGAGCCTGCAGCAACTGAAAACAAGATCAAAAGAACTCGAGATCGAACTTCAGGCAGCCCGGGATAAGTATGAAGACGCTGCAGAAGAGATTGCAGTCCTTCTTGAATCCGGTTCTGCAGCAACGGAAGAAGAGTTCTGTGAAAATGCACGGCTCTGGACTCAGCGAATAGAGTTCGAAAGCAGGGAAAGGGAGGCTGAACAGCAGATTCGGAGGGTTTCCGGGGATGGGGAAAAGTATGACATTTTCATCGAAAAACTTCAAGCCTCCGATCCATCAGGCCTGGAAGAAGAAAACCGCAGGCTGGATGAATGCCTGAAAACCCTTGAACAGGAGACCACCGAGAATATGGACAGGCGCGGAGCGATAGGAAACCAGATAGAACAGCTCGAACACGGAGGTGAAGGTTCCCTGGCAAGGGTAATGCAGGAAAGCCTGCTTGAAGGACTTCACGAAAAGTCAAGGGAATGGGCTTCCCTGGTTCTGGCCCGAAAAGTCCTTGCTAAAGCAATCGAAGTCTATGAAAAGGAAAGGCAGCCTGCAGTTATCGTGGAAGCCCAGGCCTTTTTCTCAAAGATTACCGGCGGCAGGTATACGAGGATTTATTCCCCGCTCAACTCTTCCGAAATCTACGTTGAAGACCGGGAAGGCCGGCAGAAGAGCGTCCAGGAACTCAGCCGGGGAACAGCCGAACAGCTTTATCTCTCCCTGCGTTTCGGTTTCATCAGGGAATTCGGCAGGCATTCGGAATCTCTTCCTGTCGTGTTTGATGACGTGCTGGTGAACTTTGACCCCGAACGCTGCAAAAGCACCTGTGAAGCCATAAAGGACCTTGTCTCAGGCAACCAGCTCTTTTATTTCACCTGCCACCCAGAAACCGTCCAGATGCTTGCAGGAAGGTTTCCCGAAGCCCTGGTTGTAGACCTTGATGCAGTACAATAAGATAGTTAAAGATAAGATAGTTAAAGCGTAAAAAGGTTGGACCAAAGGAATTGAAACGAAAACTTTTATGCATAAATTGCCGTGAAACACTTTTGATCGGGAACCGGGCTCCAATTCCGGTTCCTGGTTTTTATCTTTTATAATTCATATCAGAAATCCGAATTCTGTTGTAGCAAATCTTCTGAATCTATGGTTGTCGGCTTGCCGTGTATTTCAGAAAAAGTCATTCTACCAGCTTCATTTTCTAATCGATCTCACAAATTGACGCCATCACAATACAGCCTGAACCCACACTCCTTGCAGATTTCGGGATCCTCTGTCTCCTTAAACCCATGCTCATAATCATGAGCAATATTTCGTGCAGTTTGGACCATTGCACTGATGGCTCCACTGTCAAGAGAACTTACCCGGCCTTCAGTGCTGCCGTACTTTCCCTCCTCCTGCAACTCAAAAACGCGAGGTTTTTCTAGGGCCAGCATGTCAAGCGTGAGCCTCTTCACCCGGTATTCCGGATGCATGTGTTCAAAACCTTTCGCATACAGCAAGAGCTGCCTTGAACGATCTTCGGGGCTCACCTCGTATTTACCGGTTTTATAATCGATGATTTCAACCTCTTTTCCGGAAGAGTCAAGTAAATCAACTCTGTCGATCTTTCCCCTGAAAACAAATCCTTCTATAGGAACACTAAACCATTTTTCAACCATGAGATTATTTGAAATCCGGTCTTTATTCCGGAGCCAGAACACTTCGAAAAGAGGAAAAGTTGATTCCAGATCCACATACATCCATTCGGGCTTTTTATGCAATGCTTCTATTATGTTATAGAGAGCCTGCTTTTCCAAAACTTTTTCTTTAACTGCAATCTCAAGCACCTCATGCACGAAACTTCCCTTTGCCATGGCTCCTGTCGAATCTTCGTTCTTCCGACCCGGCATGCGCAGGATTTCCTGAAGTTCGTACTGCTTCGGGCAGTTTTCGTACAACTTCAAAGCGGAAAAGCTGAAACCAAATGCTTCCGGATTGAATCTCAAGCCGTTGCTTCTGGTCTCCATTTTTGAGAGGATCTCTCCTGCTTTTTCAGTCGGATCTATCAGGCTCCAGTTTTGCTTAATTTCTTCAAGATAGTCCCCACATCCCCCATCTCTTAGAGCCCTGTACACCATCAGATAGTGTACAGCTTCTTCAAGATCCTTATCAAGAGCCTCAATAAGCAGTCGAACACATTTGTTTTTCTCTCTTTCAAGCTCGTTGTCCTTTACAAGGCCTGCGGTTTTAACCTCAAGGTCTTTCCGGTAAGACAGGCTCAACTCATCAAAAGTGATTTCCTTTTCCATATCACTTCTTGTTCCATCAGCTGGATCGGTGTCTATATCCCGCCAGTGATCATACCCGATTTCCATTAGAAACTCAGAAGGTTCTCTCTCCTTGCCGCCATATTCCAGGGACAGAGTTAATATAAGGTCTTCTTTTGCCCTTGTAAAAGCCACATAGCAGAGCCGGCGTTCCTCTTCCAGTTTTATCTCTTTTTTGAGCTCCTTTATTGCATTTTCAAGATCTTTTTTGCTCAATTCCGCTGAAAAAAGGTCCCTGTACTGGTCCATAATTTCCAGTGGAATAAGGGGTTCTTGCCCACCCCTGAATAGAGGAAATTTGTCCTTTGCCATGCTGGTCACAAATACGACCCTGAATTCGAGCCCCTTTGCTGCATGGATACTCATCAGGCTTACAGCATCATCCTCCCTGATCTTTGCAGATGCAGGATTGCCTCCCATTTCGTCCAGAATCTCCAGATAATCAATGAAGCCAAAAAGCTCTCTGTTGTAAAATCGTTCATAATTCTTTGCCATTTCGTGCAGATTTCTCAGGTTCAGGAAAGCTTCCCTGGCTTTCAGCGTATCCAGCCTGTTAAGGTGCCTCACAAGCCCGCTGTGATCATAAATTTCAAGCAAAAGATCAGAAACATCCAGCAGGTTTTTCTCTTCAAGTACCCTGATTGTTTCTTTCACCTTTTCAATAGTACTGCACCCTTTTTCACTTAACCTGATCTCATCGAGATGGTGGTAGATAGCTTCCTGAAAAGAAATCTTGTTTTTCTTGATGTACTCCCCTATCTGAACGGAGTCACTGTTCTCCAGGCCGTTATTGTAATGAAAGAGCCGCCACCAGGCTTCAGTCCCTCTGGGGGTCGGGTCCGTGAGGTTATTTAATATGTAGAGATAGGAAAGCACGGTCTTGATTTCGGGTTGTTTTAGATAATCAACATCGTCTTTCACAACTACAGGTATTTCCCGCCTCTGGAGCGCCTGCCTGATCTGCCTACCCTGGTTATGGGTTCGATAAAGGACTGCAATTTCGTTTAGGGGAATGCCCTTTTCAATATAAGATTCGATCTGCTCGACGACTTTTCTTGCTTCTTCCCCTTCGTCTTTTGTTTCCTGGATGACGACGTTTCCGCCCTCGTTATTGTTGCAGTTTTTGAGGAGAATGCACTCGCTTTTCCGGTCTTCTGGGTAGTTCTGTGAGATCAGCTTGTAAGCAACCTTTAATATAGTATTCGTGGACCTGAAACTCACATCGAGAGACACTATATCCCGTTCTGAAATTCCGAATTGCTTTTTAAAATCCTCAATATTGTTTGAGTATGCACCCCGAAAAGCGTAGATACTCTGGTTCGCGTCCGCAACAACCGTGATATTTTGTTCCCTTGAGGTCAGGTGCTTAATAAGTTCGAACTGCACATAATTGGTGTCCTGGAACTCATCCACAATGATGTGAGTATAGGTATCGTTAAGCTCTGCTGTGCCGCAGGTGTTCAAGAAGTCAAGGGCAATCCGGTTGAGGTCCCCGTAGTCAAGGCAATTTAGGGCTCTCTTTCTTTCTTCATATGTTACCCAGGCGTGGGTGAAATCAGCATATTTTCGGTATTCATCATAAAGTCCGATGAAGTCCTGCCAGTTTTTCTTTTCATCTTTCAGGGCTTTTTGCTGGATTTTGTCCTTCAAATGAAACGTGTTCAAGTTGATCTTGGATTCGGTATAAAACTGCTCCAACCTGCTTTCTTCAGCAAACTCAAGCAGGGATTCCTTCTTTGTTTCAAGATAAGCTTTGAACTCATCAATCGAAATGTTGAGGTCCTTTGCCTTTGCGATTGTGCTAGAATATAAAGCTGCATTTCTCGGAGTGGTGCCCAGTTCCTTATAAAGCAGGATAGCTGAATCAATGTCCTCAAAAATCGTAAATTGCTCCAAAACCCCACACTTTTCAGAATTATCTCTTATCAATTCGGCACAGAAAGCATGAAAAGTACTCACCTTCACATCAATTCCCTGTCCGAGAAGCTCATGGATTTTCTTTTCCATATTTCTGGCGGCTTCCCTTGAAAAAGTAAGGGCAAGAATCTTTTCCGGTTTAATTTCCTGTTTTTCGATCATCCAGGCAATTTTGCCAGTGATGGCAGTTGTCTTACCCGTGCCTGCACCTGCAAGAATTAATAGAGGGCCTGAAGTGTGTTCAACTGCTTCTTTTTGCCTGGGAGTTAGGGTTGTAAGGAGTTCTTCTAACATGGAAACGCTCTGGGACAGTTAGTTTTGTTTATTTTGTATTTCAGAAAGACCAGCATGTATAAAAAATATATTGATGTTATTAAGCTTCTGGAAACCAGACAATAAATGATCATGTTCACCACAACATGCAAGAAAAAATAGGCCGCCTGTACTGTTCTATCCTGGAACAAAAATCATATTCCTCTGGAACAGCCTTTGAAAAAGAGGCTTTGAGAATCCCAAACGAACTTAAAAAAAGTAAGAAATTAGATAGTGGAATCAGTTATCCCACCATCTAACTGCAATTTATCTTCTTCTATACAAAAACACTCCAAGCAGCCCGATAACACAGTAAATCATTTCAAATCCAGGCATGCTTGTTCTTTCCTGCTCAGAAGACTGCTCAACTTCTGATGCTGTATTGTTTTGTTCAAGATCCTGAGTGTCAGGTTCAGGCAGGATTTCAGTCACAGTTTCTTCTGCTGTTTTCTCACCTGTTATTGCAAAGGGCGAGAATCCAGGAGTTTCTGCTGTGAAATACATATATTTTTCATCGTCTTTTGAGTGTTTGGTGGGCAATGGATTCCATTTCTTGTCACTGTACCTGTTCAGGATGATTGAAGACTGGTCAATGCCTTTATCCTTCATCCAGGCCTTTTCAATTTTGA
>NZ_JJOV01000057.1:0-19539 GCF_000979385.1 Methanosarcina sp. 2.H.A.1B.4 | reverse complement strand
AGTTTGAACGGTGTTGGCGAGACAAACATTATTTGCTCTAGGGCGGTATAGCATAGGTGCAATCCCTTAGATGCCTGCCAATTCATTGGCTGGAACCGTCACAAGGATAGGTTTAATCCCTTCTTCCTGTCCGTTCCTAACGTTGGCTCGTGGGCAATTACCCTTTCCATCTTTTCTTTTAAAGCTTGACGATTTAAACTGCGTTTATTTTTGATCCTGTTATTTTCTTTCTCTCCATTCATCTATACTGAATTTCACGGTACTCAGGATAGGTATTTTTAAAATAGAGGACAATATTACAATAGGGTAAGACGATGTTTTTGGAACAGAGGGGAACTATATGACGGAAGCAACGCATATTCCATCAATTGCAGAGCAGGAACAAATGGTCACATTAATGTGTATCTGCCCTGATTGTCCTTCGTGGGTTGAATGTGGGGAAAAAGGCGGATTTTGCTTTGAGACAATAGAGAAAAGCAGATGTATAAACGAAGAAAAGGGATGTATATGCCCAAGCTGTCCTGTAGCAAACAGTATGGGGTTAGAATACATGTATTACTGTACCAGGGGTTCTGAAAAAGAACATACTAAAAACTTCCGCTCTGGAACTTGAGACCGTTAATCCGCAAAAGAAATAGTAGATTGGTTTGGAACGGTTGATTCTGTAGAACAGATTGGTTTGGAACGGTTGATTCTGTAGAACAGATTGGTTTGGGATAAATGACTGGTCCATTAGAAATGAGCGGACAGAGAGATTTCTGGACCCTGTATTCCCATTCCCGAATGGTTAACCATGGCACAGGTTTGCTTATCAGGCGGGCTTCGGTTTTTGCGGCAAAGGTCTCATAGGGGCTTTTTGGAACAGGAGGCTTCTCGCGGACTGATGTCATCATACCATTAGCGATGGTGTCTACTTCCTTTTTGAAGGTGTGGATCAGGTGTACTGGAATGAACATGTCTTCGGAAATCGGAGAAACTGTAGGGACGCCCTGCACAATTTGCTCCCTCTTATCATCGATGCCTGAATAAATTCTTTAAAAACAATTTTTAATAAAAAACTAAAACGCTTTCAGTAGAAAGCACAAAATGAGATAAGAGGGCTTATTTGAATAAGACAAGAAACATAATGAATGATGCAATGTTCAACAGAAAGCCGAACACGCTTGCGATCAGCCCTATTTTTGCAGTTGAGTCCTGACCTTTTTTGAGACGGGATCTGGCAAGGACAATACCGGCAAGGGCGAAAGGTATCGCAAAGGACGTAAAGAACAGGCTACCTATTCCGAACCAGAATGAAAGAGAAAGAAGTACACTGATTAGCCCAAAAACAAGGCTCAAATTCCCTTTAATGTCAGAACTCCTGTTAATTTTGTCTCCTCCTGTTTAAAACGCAGTATTTTTATCAACAAATCCCTGATTCATATTTTTGATGTAAAGGTTCCTGCTGAGAGTATTATTATCAGTCGAATACCCCGCTAGCTTGCTGCGGGGTGCGCCAGCGCAACTTTGATTCGAGTCTCACTTTTATTCGATTTTCACTCCAATCCTGCCGCCCTCAAGTTTCCATTCATATCGCTTCAGTTCCAGTGAATCGTTCAGGCATTTCCCTGTTCTTACGTCAAATCTTCTGCCGTGACAGAGACATGTGAGGGTGAATTCCTCCAGCCTGCCCCTATCCATAGGGCATCGGGCGTGAGGGCAGAGGTTTGAGAACGCATGGATCTGCCCTTCCGCCTTAAGGAGAAGCACATTTCTTCCTCCTGGTTCAACATGAAGAAGCTTTCCTTCTTTCAGGCTGCTTTCTTCAGCTGCATAAAACCAGGGGGGCTCAAAACCAGAAATCGAGCCCTTTTCAGGCACTTTTTCAGAAGGCATATTACCAATCACCAGAGACCGGAATTATGAGATTCAATTTATTCTTGATGCATTACTGCTCCGGAAGTTCTTTCCAATTCTTTTTCACATCATTAGGCTGGCTGCCCGTATAAGTTTTGCTGAAATCAGAAAAGATGAATAAAGGAAACAGAGAGGATAAAAGAGAACGTAAAAAAGAGAATAAAATAGAGAACGTAAAAAAGAAAATAAAATAGAGAACGTAAAAAAGAAAATAAAATAGAGAATAAAAAAGAGAACGTAAAAAAGGAAATAAAATAGAGATTAAAATCAAACCGAGAATTTCCGTTTTTAATTTAACTCCTGGAGCGCGGAGGCACAGCGGGAAGTCCCTTCCTCGCCTTCATCAGAAGGCAGGCGGGGGTAGTTCACATTTAATGTTTAATGGAGATTTCCATCCTCATTGAGGATTTTTAAAAGCTCGATTATCGAGTACGATGCCCTGGTAATTCCCATGCTGCGTTTGTCCGTATCCGTGCCTGCGATGTAGAGATTTTTGACAGGAGTCCGGATATCCGCAAATTTACCGTCAATTGTGACTGCGGCTTTTTCGGGGATCATAATCTGTTCGTGCTGCATATCGATGTATTTTTCGATATTCGGAAGGGCACGGAAAATAGTGTCATAGGCTTTTTTGAGCTCATGCTCTTCAGTCTTATCCTTGTCTATTACGAAGGAAAAACCTACCAGTTGCCTGTCTTTTGGGGCAAGTGAAGGGTCATAGTTGCTGATGGGCATTGCCCAATAGGCAAAGTCTTTAAACCAGATTTCAGAACCTGTATAGTTGAACTCAGGAAGCTCTTCCTTCAAGCCAAGCCAGACAGTCAAGCTTTTAGTGTGCACGATTCCTTTAAGTTCTTCGTTATAAGCCGGTGGCAGGTCCTTTATAAGCCCTGGGAGCTCGGTTGCAAAGCCTGTATAGATAACAAGATCGGCTGAATAGATTTCATCAGCCTCCACACCCGAGATCTTTCCATTCTGCACCAGGATGCTTTTTACTTCGCACTCCCTTTTTATGTCGACTGTTTCCGGAAGAGAGTACAGGATGGCATTCAGCAGGGCTTTCAAACCTTTTCTCGGATATCCCTGGGAATAATTTACCTTGTTTGTAGCAAGTCTTTCAAGGGATGTGAAGGGACGAGCAACTCTGTCCATGCGGGCTTGCAGGGAAGCATGGAGATGGTATGGAAGGATCGAAGAGAGAATGGACTCGGTGGACTGGCGTTTTTTCGGCTCGATCTTTCCGATCATGGCATCAAACTGCTCCTGTGTAATGCTGTCCCGGACAAAACTGCTGCCAGAAAGAATACGCTGGGCAGAGGTCTCTTTCATTGACTTGCCAGAAAGAAAACCTGAGATCGTATCCACAAAGTCGTAGGTGTCTTTGCAAAGATTTTTTGGAAGGAACTCATAAACTGACTGGTCCGACAGGTCTACTCCGAAAGATGAAAGGGTAAGGGCTTTCGTAAGAGCCTGTGAAAGGACAAGCCTGTCCTTTCTCGGAAGCACATCAAAAGTCACGAAGTCCTTCAGATTCGAAGGTACTTTGGTAAAAGAATTTTCAGTCCTGACGTAGTAGTGCCCGTAGTCCTCAAATACAGGCAGGAAATCAAAATAATTATCAATCAGCCTCGGAAGGGGGCCTTCAATCAGATGGGTTATTGCATGTGCTCCTGTATCCACCTGATACCCGTCTACCATGTAGCTGTTACAGTTTCCCCCAAGATACCGTTCTTTCTCAAGAACAAGGACTTTCTTCCCATGCTTGGAAAGCGTCAGCGCAGCCAGAAGCCCGCTTACGCCAGCCCCGACAACAATTACATCATATTTTGTCATTCCCTAAACTACCTCTATTTTTTCCAGCGAATCAAGTTTTCAGTTAGCCGTTCACGCATCTTATAATCTTAAACTCACAACAGGATATCATATGTGTTGAACATATCTTAACAAAAGTTATTTTTCTGAAACTTAATGAAGTACTTTAAACATGAAATACATTTGGAATTACTTTATATGTAATTTATGATCTAACAAAGTTATCTTCAATTTCCTCTTTCTATCTGTAGAGTAGTATAGAGAAAAAAATAGTATTTATAATTAATAGTCTGCACGATAAAGATTATTAATAAGCGTGTTTGTTTTTTGGTCGTCCATCATTACGTGGTTGATGTTTTCATAATTAAGTTTTCAGTGTAACGAATGCTTACGTTTTCACGCACCGTATGCTAACGTTTTCAGTGTAAAGACTGCTTACGTATTCATGTACCGAATCCGTGCTCTAGCCTCACTGAAGTGCGGAACAAAAGTCTGAAAAATGGCATTAAGAGTATTTTGGGAATAACATCAACCAAATACTAGAGAACTACCAAGAGCTTCAAGATGTAATTAATTCCTGAGAAAAAATAATTTTGCATAGGGGATATCGGGGGAATATCAGTATATAATATATGAGGCAGATTTCCGAAAAATAAGGTACGGAAAAGACATCCTAAAAACAAAAGGTCCTAAAATCCTCTTGAAAAGGACATTGAATCGACCCTAAAAACTCCTTCTTTTCGACCACTTCTTCAGCAGAAGCTCTCCAGGAACTCGATCCGCAGGGATAATTTCAGGAAAATTAAATACGTACTTTCAGGCTGAGGCCCCAAAAAATATCAGGCCATATCGTTTCTCGTTGTCGGTTTCAGGGCAGGCCGGAAATCGTCGTGAAAACACCATGAGGAGTTAGTGTTATAACAAAAACATGGCGATTATCAAAATTAACAGAAACAGTAAACCGTATGTGCCAACTATCAGAATGTTCTGCTGCATAGGGAACCTCCAGATAAAGATGTGTAAAATATCTCCGATAGTTAATTTATAATTATAAAAAACCAGAATTTACATTAATATTTATGTAAAATGAGGATAAATAGCTTTCTATTTATGCTCAGGGACAAACTTTTTTACACATTCTTTGTACCGCTGGAGAAAAGACAAACGTAATTTTACTATTCCGGGATCAAAGGCTTCCTGCCCTGATAAGAGCTAGATTATATAAACTGAAGGAGCCTATTTTTCGTAAAAGGGAATCCAGAAAAGGGAATTCAGAGTGGGGACGCAATGGCAAAAAGGTTAAAAGTTGCAAACCCGGCCCGTTGCATAGGCTGCTATTCCTGCATGATGGCCTGCGCAAGGACCTGGTACGATACCATATCTTTGAAAAACAGCAGAATTAATATCCAGACCCGCGGCGGAATCGAAACTCCTTATGCTGCAATTGTCTGTCATGCCTGTGTTGACCCTCCGTGTATGAGGGCCTGCCCTGTTGGCGCGCTGACCAAAAGGAAAGGGGGAGGCGTCAACTTCAACAAAGAAATCTGCAACGGCTGCGGAAACTGTATCGAAGCCTGCATAGTAGGCGCAATTCATCTGGATGCGGAAAATAAAGCAGTAATCTGCAAGCACTGCGGGGTCTGCACAAAGTTCTGCCCGCATGATGTACTTGAAATGATTGAGGTCGAAGACAGCGGGGAATTAAAAGTCACGGATACGAGCCCGGTTGAGGATACGGGTCCTGAAAGCCCTACTGCATCCCATAAAGAGCTTTACGGAAAAAAAGAGACTGAGGGGAAAAAAGAGACTGAGGGGAAAAAAGAAACTGAGGGGAAAAAAGAGACTGAGGGGGAAGAATGACAACAGAGCAGTACGCTATTCCTGGTCTTAAAAACGTACTTTACATTGACCTGACCAGCCAGAGTTATCACGTTGAGGAGAGGCCAGACCTCTATGAAAAGTACCTGGGAGGCATAGGAATTGCCACGAACCTCATGCTCGAAGAATATAAAGAAGGCACAGGCCCTCTTGACCCTGAAATGCCTATAATTTTCAGCACAGGTCCTCTCTCAGGCGTGTATCCTACCTGTACCAAAACTGTCGCATTGTTCCGCTCCCCCCTTAACGGAGAACTCGGAGAGTCCTATGCCGGAGGGCACCTGGCCATGTCCATGCGTTATTCCGGGTACGAAACAATCGTTATCAAAGGCTCTTCCAGGTATCCTGTGTATGTCACTGTACACGATGATAAGGTTACTTTCAGGGACGCATCTTCCATATGGAACCTCTCTTCTGCAATTGATGTGGGGCAGGTCCTCCGCAGGGTAGAGCCCGGAGCAGGAAGGCGCAGCATTGTCAGGATCGGTCCTGCAGGAGAAAAAGGAATCACATATGCAAGTGTAAACGTTGATACTTACAGGCATTTCGGGCGCCTTGGGCTCGGGACAGTTTTCGGGGCAAAGAAACTTAAGGCGATCCTGGTTGCAGGAAACAGGGAAATTAAAAGCCCTGACCATAATGCCTACAGGAAAATGTACGGAAAACTTTACGAAACGATTGTAAAAACAGGGCTGATGGAAAAATACCACAACCTCGGCACGAGCGAAAACATCCTGGTCTTAAACGAACTCAAAGGCCTTCCAACACGGAACCTGCAGGCAACCTCCATTGATAGTGTCGAAAATATCTCAGGGGAGAATTTTGCGGAGAAATACCTGATCCGGCGGGTGTCGTGCGCCGGCTGTCCCATAGGCTGCGTCCATGTAGCCATGCTAAAGCGCTCTTTCTCAAAAGCCCATGAATATGAAACCCTTAACATTTCCTATGACTTCGAATTAATCTATGCACTTGGCTCAAATCTTGGAGTTACAGACCCGGAAGCCGTACTTGAGTTGATTGATGCCTGCGAAAAAACAGGGGTCGATATAATCAGCATGGGAGTTGTACTCGCCTGGGCTACGGAGATGCAGCAGCGCGGAAAGATTTCCACTGAAGAAACCCTGGGGCTCAAACTTTCCTGGGGAGATAAAGCAGCGTACCTTCGGGCAATAGAGCTTGTAGTCAAGGCTCCTAACGAATTCTATGCAGCACTCGGAAAAGGTGTGGATTATGCCTCAAAAAAGTACGGAGGCGAGGAATTCGCAATCCAGCTAGGCGGGCTGGAAATTCCCGGATACCATACAGGGCTTGGAAACATCCTGGGACTTACTGTAGGCTTCCGGCACTCCCACCTGGATAATGCAGGTTATTCCGCAGACCAGAAAGCATTCAACCAGCCGATTTCGGACGAGAAAATTGTTGACTACATAATCGATGAAGAAGACCGCCGAAGTGTCCTGAACTGCATGGTTGCCTGCCTCTTTGCCAGAAATGTCTACACATACGAAAATATGGTTCAGGCCCTTAACTGTATAGGGATAGAAAAAACCGAAGAGGAACTCAAAGAACTTGGAAAGGATATCTTCAGGAAAAAGTACGAATTAAAAAAGAAGTTCGGTTTCAGGTTCGAAAACTTTAGTATCCCGAAAAGGTTTTTTGAGACAATCTCTACTACAGGAAAGCTTGAAGAAGAAAGGGTCAGGAAAGCAATTGAAATGTATAGGGAAAAAAGAGGAGTATAAGTCCCTCCCGAAGCTGCTACAGCCTGAAAAACCTCAACTCAATATTAAACACCTTATAAGTTCAAAACCCCTGAAGTTATGTTCGTTGCCGCATCTCCTGCTGTCCAGGGGCGTGTTTTCCGAACCCATTGACTGGTAGAAACCCCCATGGGTCAGGAAAAAGGGTTTTACTTCAGGAATTAGATATTTGAGCTTTCAGATGCTGTAATATCCTTATTTGACTTAACTTTGTCCTCCTTTTTTTCTTCAGGGGCTTTCTCAACTTTTATTTCGGCTATTTCATCGGCCTTTTCTTTAACTTCTCCTCCAACCCAGCGGTCCATAACCTTGCAGGCCACAAGGTCTCCCGCTACATTCACTGCAGTCCTGGTCATGTCAAGAATTCTGTCCACCCCCATTATAAGAGCTATCCCGCTTGTAGGAATCCCGACGCTGTTGAGAATCATGGCAAGGACAATAATTCCCACCCCCGGAATCGAAGGCGTCCCTATGGAAGCTGCAACAGCCATAACCATTACGACAAGGAGCTGTAAAGGCCCGAGGTCTATTCCGAAGACTTCAGCCAGAAAGACTGTGGCTACGCCCTGATAAAGCGCAGTCCCATTCATATTTACTGTGGCTCCGAGCGGGACTACGAACTGTGAAATTGAAGACCTGACCCCTAACTTTTCTTCCGCGGTTTTGATAGATAAGGGCATAACTGCAGCCGAGCTGGAAGTAGAAAAAGCAAGGAGCATAACGTCCCGGATGGCTTTAAGGAACTCAAAGGGGTTATATCTTGCAACAACGGTGACAATAAGGATGTTCAGGCACATAAGGAGCAGCAGGCTTGCAAGCACTGTGCCCACATATACCATCATTCCGAGAAGGGCTTCGATGCCCAGTTTGATAGTAAACTTGGTAAGAAGCCCGAAAACTGCAATCGGGGCAAGAGTCATGCTCCATTTGACCACTGTCATACAGACAGCCTGCACAGAGTTCAGGAAATCGACCATCGGCGTTGACTGCCTTTTATTCAGGGAAACAAGGGCCACACCTATTATGATTGCGATAATTACGACCTGCAGCATTTCTCCATTAACCATAGCCCCAAGAGGATTCGAAGGGAGGAGACTTCCGATAAGCGATGAGGGAAGAGTCAGAACCGAAGGATCGAAACTCAAACCAATGGATTCTACCTGAACTTCGCTCCCCATTGCACTCTCAATAAGGTCTCCACTTATAAACTGCCCGGGATGGATATAAAGCGCCATTCCAATACCAATAGCAGTTGCAATTGCAGTCGTTATCATAAAATAAACAGCTGTTGAAAGCCCTGTCTTTTTGAGGGCACTCATACTCTGGCTTGAAGCCACCCCAAGGATAATGGAGGCAAAAACAAGTGGGACTACAATCATCTTCAGAAGCCCGAGGAAAATATAACCCGGAAGAGCAATCCATTCCCCCACAATTTCTGCAGAAACGGGATCAACGTACCCTCCAAAAGGCCCAAGAAAAAGCCCCATAAATACTCCGAGCATCATGCTTATGAGGATCTTTAGCCAGAGCTTTTTTTCAAGTAAATCACGAAGCTGATTGCTCAGGTTTTTAAGGGAATGGTTGTGCCTGAAATCTATAGGGTAATAAATACGCGTGATTCCGTCAGTGATTCCCTGGCGAAGTACTTTCGTTTCCTCTGCGATTTCATGCGTGAATTCCCTTGGGTTCGGGATGTAATGGTGGTCTTTGCTTTTCATGGGGATCACAATAAAAATCGTTAGGGACTTCAAAACATTATTTCTTTTTTAAGAAATTTGATTCAATTGTACATTTAATTCAATTGTATATTACTTTCACATTAAATTATATAAAAGCTTAGAAAAATACCTCATAATTTCTATAGTTGGGCTGGTTCCCTAAACATAAATCTCTTAAAATATAGTTGAATAGGAATTATAAATAGGTCTAAAGAAAAGGCGCCAAAACTGGTATTATATGGCGGTTTTCATGAGACCTGTCGATCACATTGAGGTTTCACTTTGAGATTATTTTTTTATAAACTCCCTTTAGTTTTATTTTTGTTCTTCTCCTTTTGCGGTTCATGTTTGATTTTCTGCAGGATTGTATCTATCTCAGAAGCTTCAAAATAACAGCTAACAGTTAACGGTTCTCAGGTAAATTTGTCCGAAGAAATGATTTTAAAGGACAAAGAAAAGAATCAGAGATAAATCGAAATCCACATTCTCATTCCGGATGTACCTGCAAAAATGAAGGATTGAGAAGAAAAATAATACAAAAACAGCTCGAAAAGAAAGGTCTAAAAGAAAAAGGCAAAAGAAAAAGAAAAAGAAAAATGAATAGAAAATTAGGGATATGAAGTAATATTCCCTTATTTTCCAAATTGTTTATTTTAAGATTCTTTTCTTTGCAAAGAACACCGAAGCAAGGACTCCGAGAATTGCAAAGGTACTTTCGAATCCAGGAGTCTTTTCGTCGTTAGTTTGCTCTTCTCCTGTGACTGTTCCGGTTTCTTTCTCTTCAGCCGGAGTGATTATTTCAGTGCCGAGTTTGTCTCCCGTAATTGCATACCTGGAGAAGCCCGGAGTTTCTGCCTTGAAATAGTAGTATTCTTTGTCTTCATAAGTCATTTCTGTGACAAGCGCATTCCATTTTTCGTCCTGGAACCTGTTTATCGTTATGGTAGAGACGTCAATATTGTTTTCTTCTACCCAGCTCTTTGAGACCCTGAAGTTAATGTTTGCTCCATTGATGTTGCTCCCACTTTCGAACCTTTCGTTTCCGACCAGGATGTTCATCAGCTGGTAGACTTCTCCCTCAGGTTTTTCTCCGGAACTTCCGTCTCCAAGCACCTCAATCCTTGCGATGACATTCCCGGAATACTGTTGTGAAGTGAAGCTGAGCCCCAGTATGCCAGAAATAGGGTCAGTGAAGCTAAAGCTTGTTTTGGATCCCGCAACAACCCTTTTCTGTGCACTGTCAATACCTGTAATGCCGGTGCTTCCTCCACTCGAGGGAATGTAATTTGTGGAGCTTTTGTGTCTGTGGGTTGGAATGGGTGCGGAGGAAATAGTTGTAAGGGGCAGGTAGTCAAAGGTTCCGTTTACGAATTCATACGAGGAGTCGGCAATTCCGTCCCTGTCAGCATCCGTACAGTTTTCGGAAAAGCCTGTCCCGTTGGGATTTGCCCAGTAGTTACCTCCAAGGTACGGACCGCCAACTATATTTTCCCCTGAAGTTTTGCTAATGTTCCAGGTGTTGTTCGCCTCACTGTAAATGAGGGTGTTGTTTACGTTGTTGAAGTAGTTGTTGTAAATTGTGTTATTACTGCTTTCAGGAGACTCAATGCTCCTTACAAGTCCGCTGCGTGCTGTAAGTTCTGACTCTTCGGGATCAATGGCAATTCCTGCAAGGCTGTTCCGGACCATTTTGTTGCCATAAATCAGGCCGTTATTCACATCATAGAGCACCATTCCGTAAGAATTGCCGGATAAAGTATTCTCTGCAAGGGTTCCTTCTCCTGTCACCAGCAGTCCGATTGCACTTCCTTCTACAGTACAACCTGCTACCGTATACCCAGTTTCTGGGACTTCCTCGGAGCTCATAATCACAATTCCTCCTGAAGTGCAGTTAGTTACGGAGCAGTCACTTACGCTGCAGTTTTCACTCGCAATTGCGATAAGTCCAGCCTGACAGTTTTTAAGAGTATTGCATTTAAGTGTTGAGTTTACAGGTTCATAGAGATAAATTCCCCATCCCTTGTAACAGTCCCTAACTGTGTTGCCTTCAAGTTTGAGGTCCTGTGAATAACCGGAATAGATTCCATATCCTGAGGGTCCCAAACTTTTGCTGACGAGGGGGGAACTGACAAGGGGAGAACTGACAAGGGGAGAATTTCCACCTACAAGTTGAGTCTCACCTGTTACATTCTGAACCGTATTGTCCAGAAGTTCTACATTGTCAGAGTTATCCGAATAAATTCCCATATACCCTATGTTCCGTACCGAGTTCCTCACAAGCCCGACATTCTGGCACCCCTCAAGAGAAATTCCTATGAAGTCTATCTGGTCAATAGTATTGTTCTCAAGCCTGAGATTCTGGCAATCTTCAGAATAGATCCCAAAGTCATTGAATGCCTGTGACTGCACAAGATTCGAGTTTACGAGGGTATTTTCCTTTACGAGGGTACTTTCCTTTATGAGGGTATTTTCCCTTATGAGGATATTTTCCCTTATGAAGGTATTTTCCTTACCGCTAACAAGCTTTGAGTTTCCGGAGGTAAGAAGTCCATAGTTTTCCATCGAGTCCTGAACAGAATTACCCATAAGCGTGCAGTTCTCGGAACCTAAGGTGATAATCCCATATATGGAGTTCCGAACAGAATTGTTTAAAAACATGCAGTTCTCGGAACTAATTGTGGCAATCCCAACAAATATGGAGTCCCGAATGGAATTGTTCGAAAGCGTACAGTTCTCAGAACTAACGGCTTCAATTCCAAATAACGAATTCTGAACGGTATTGTCAACCAGAGTCGTATTTATAGCCTCCTCGAGACCCACTCCTATCATGGAATTCTCAATCCTGCTGCCTGAGAGCCTGACGTCCTGAGAAGATAACACCATCACTCCGTAGATGGTATTGTTTATGGTGTTATTCTGGATTTCCGAACTTGTATTATACAGGAAAACCCCGTATGTATTATTCTGAAGCACAAGGTTCTTAATTTCGACATCTCCGCAGTTTATGCAGTAGACAACCCCTGCATCACTTCCAATAGAAGGATTTGGTTCCCCTTCAAGGTAATATATCGCTTTTCCGTCGACAAGATTACTGGTATCAATTATATTTCCGGTTCCGTTATCAAGGTCGTAGATATCAAGATCGAAATTGTACAGGTTTTCAGACATAATATTGCCTGTAAGCGTGCAGTTTTCGATATGCCAAAGGCTGATTCCATATATCCCTGAAGTTGCTGTGTTGTTTCTCAGGACACAGTCGTCTGAATCTACAGTGATACCGTAGTCAGCGTTTGAGATTGTGTTGTCGGTCAGAGTACAGCCGCTGGAATAAGAAAGGCAGACGCCTTCATCAGAAGCGTTTGAAACGGTATTATTGGTCAGAATGCAATTTTCAGAATTTACCAGACAGATTCCATCATCCTCAGTGTTTAAAACTGCATTACCATTAATATTACAGTTGCTTGAAGAGTTCAGATCAATGCCATCATCCTCAGTGTTTGAAACTGTGTTGCCAGTAACATTACAGTTGCTGGAAGAGTTCAGATAAATACCTTCATAGTAAGTATTTGAAATTACATTATTAGTCAGAGTACAGTAAACAGAGCTCCTGAGTAATATTCCCTCTTCTCCGGTATAAGAAATTGTATTATTTGCTAGTATACAATGGTTACTCGAAGAAGAGAGATAAAATCCATGTTGAGCAGAATCAGAAACTGTGTTGTTGATCAGGTTGCATCTGCTGGAACGTTCCATCTGAATACCGCAACCGACTCCGGAAAGCTTGTTATTTATGATATTTGCTCCCGAAATCCTGCTCATATAAATTCCTGTAGAACCTGCCCCGGTAATAGTAAACCCGCTAATAGTTACATTATTGGCAGTTATTTTGATATTGTTACTCTTGAATTCCTCGCGTTTTATAATCGTATCATCAGGGTTTCCAGAATAGGAGCGGATGCTTATGTTTTCCACACTGGCATTCACATTTTCCGTATACGTTCCCGGATAGACAAGAATTGTGTTTCCGGAACTTGCGTTGTTTACCGCATCCTGGATAGTTGTATAATTTCCGCTGCCTTCTCCACCCACGTACAGCGTGGTAGGTGCAGGATACGAGGCTGCTGTTCCATTTACAATAAGAAAGATAAAACATGCAATTGTTAAAAATTGCAAATTATTTTTTTTATAGAGTAGTCCCATTTTTTCAGGTCCCCATATATTTTTATTACGTCAGCAGTGCACTAAATTCAATTTATTTTCTACTAAATATCTACTAAATTTTTATATATTGTTAAATATTAGTGTAACTGAAAGTATAAAAAGTTTCATCCTTAAGGGGACGGCTCGATCATAAATGGACATCCCAGTGCAAAATATGGCTGCAAAAATGAAAAGCCCTATAATAGAAGGCATGAAGCGCGGTATTGATGAGCCAGCCAATGAAATTGCAGAACAGCGGCAGAAAGGCCTTATCCCATCCGGAACCGATCCACGTACCCTTGCAGTCGCTCTCGTGTCGTTATTCAATGGAATGAGGGTTATGATTCTTCCTGGAGTTGATTGGGAAGAGGCCCGTTCTCGCTGGATCGAAATACTCCTGAATTTATTTGGGATGACGGAAGAGAGAAAACAGGTAAACTGCCCCAGGGATTGTAAGCGATTTGAGGATTGCAATAAAGTATCAAGGGGTCCCGAAGTAAGAGCAGACGCCGGAATAAATGAATGAGGTTTGGAAATCTCTGGGTCCGGATGTTCCATTCGATTATTGCGTGGGTAAAGAATAGAAAACTGCACCCTTTACAATTTTTGTTTTTCCCCACGCAAGAAAAGGCTCGACCATTCCTTCCTGAATCCCAAGTTTAAGAGTTTCTTTCTGCTGTGCCATCCAGATGAAAAATAATAGAGCCGGAAGTTTGACAGGGGAATCGAGAGCCTGCCGGACAGTGGAGTAGGGGACGTTTTTTACATTTTTTTGGGGCGAGGAGAAAGTAAAAAGAAAAAAGCGAGAAGAAAAATCCCATTCACTTATAGTGGTTCCACTGGAAAAACCCATGGAAAAATATCATAAATGTAATTTCTTATTTGGCTGAAGCTGCTGTCTGATGTATCCTCATACTCAACACCTCCTCCATCTCCTGCCAGCTTAACTAACCAGCCATTCCCTTTTTTAACGCCTTCGGCTATGTACCCGTCGTCTGAAGTCATTGAAATCGAGATTGCAGCATCAAGCTATTTTTCTGGAATCAGGCTTCAAAAGTACTGCTCTGTCGAAAGAAATCCCGGGTTTAGAAACCTGTTCCAGGCCTACGGATCTTGCAACTTCCAGGGTGCTGTCAAAGTCGGATTTTGAGACGTGGAATTTTGGCTCGACTATCAAAAATCTGCCATCGGGCTTGAGATGGGAAGCGACTTCGCCCAAAAAACTCTTTTTATCCGGAACCTCGTGAACCATGTAAAAAGCAAGGGCAAAATCTACCATCTCGGAGATACCTAACTTTTCCGGTTGGGCTTTATGAAGGACTATTCGAGAATTAAGCCCCTTAAGCTCGCTTTTATTTTTTAAAATCTGAAGCATCTCATCCTGAATATCCACTGAGATGACCTTTCCTTTCTCACCCACCAGCTTTGCCATTTCCAGGGAAAAGAATCCCGGTCCGCAGCCCAGATCCAGAACAGTCTGGCCTTCTTTTACATAATCTCTTACAATTTTGTAAGGGTTTTGCAAAAGCCTGCGAACCCAGTTGTCAAGAGTCCATGCCCTCTGATAGGGGCATACATCCGTAGATTTGTTCGCCATATTTCTTCTTCCTTTTATTTTTTTAATTCAGTTTTATTTTACGACTTATGTGATTAAACTGACAGATTATGCTACTCTTTATTGACTGACTGTCAATCAGATACTGGTTCAGATAAATTATTATTAATATATCAACTAAAATTAGATTTCCAGGTGGAACCTATAATCAGTGACCCCAAGAACCCTGGATGTTATCTCTTCTAAAGCAGTGCGCATTCTCTCACGGGACTCATGATCCCATGAGAAATTATGAGAAAGATAAAGCGTCGAGGCTATCAAAAATCCAAAAGATTCATCCGGATATTCTGTTTTAAAAACTCCTTCTGCAATACCTTTTGATAATACCTCAGTTACAAGGGGTGACATCCCCTCTTCAAGTGCTTTCTCCACTTTCTGGTGAAGCAAATGGTTTCCTTTTTGATGCATTAGCTTCATAATGCCCAGGTCGGAATCGTTAGCTTTCAAAATGCCGTTCAGTATGGAGTTCACCTTTGTTGCAGGATCCTCATTGCCTTTTGCGATATTTCGTACTTCTTCAACGTACGGGGCTACAACTTTTTTAGCTACTGCTTCCAGAATATCTTCCTTGGATTTGAAATAATGGTAAAACGTTCCCTGACCAACCTTAACCTTTTTGACGATCTCACTGACTGCCGTGTCCTCATAGCCCTTTTTTGCAAAAAGGCTCTCAGCTGCTTCAATCAGTTCCAATCTTCTCTCCGCAGGGTCTTTGACTATTCTGGTCATCGCTTACATCCTTTATTGATTGACTGTCAATCAATAGAATTACTCCATCACATAAGAGTGTTTTGGGAATTATCCAGCTTAATTAACCAGGCATCAGACTTGCCATCCGAACCTTTACCATATAATCTGTTGTACCTGCAACTATATACCCGCCGTCCGAAGTCTATTCAACACATCTAAAATAATCATAATCATCTCTGCCAAAAGACCTGTTCCATTGTTCTGCAGTTGCTGCTGTTTTGGATAGAAACCAGTAACCTGCAAATGCTTCCCTCTTTCCCGAAAACCGTTCTGTCCTGAAGAGAGATAGAAAAGCCTCCGCCAGCTTGCCTGGCGGCCCTGCACAAAAGAAATTAAGATAAAAAAGATTGGAACTGCAACTAAATTTTAATATTAATTCTGTTTTTAATATTGAGCAAAACAGCCTTCAGCTCTCCAGATAATGCTTTTACTTTCTACTCATCTTTTATTTCATTTTGGAAAAGCCGGACTGCGTCCGGGACAAGAACGACGCGGGAAGACTATTCCGGTTAATTCGGCTTGAGTTAAGTAATTTTGCAGGAGGTGTCAAGGGGGGGTAGTAATCGATCAAGATCTGCAAGTAAAGGTGTGAGGGGAAATAGCCCCCTTTATTAAATCCCGCATGTATCAATCCCGCTGGAAAATACCATAGATGGAATTTAGTATATGAATGAAAACACTTTCAGATATATTATCAGATTCAATTTCAGATATGTTATCAGATTCAATTGACGGTTCTTCATTCTCGGCATTCCTTCCATCTCCTTCCAGCTTAACCAACCATGCATTCTCATTTTTAACTCCCGCGGCTACGTACCCGCCATCTGAAGTCTCCTGGACGGAATAGAGCGTACAATTTGAAAACTCTTTTAACCATTCTTGATTACCGTCGCTGTCCGTTTTGAGTATGAACGCAGAACCGTCTATAACGAAAGACAAAGAATCGTTATACCTTCCTGTCACCACATAACCATTGTCTGAAGTCACCGAAATAGAGATTCCAACATCATCCTTTGTTCCGCCAAAGGTCTTATTCCACTGCTCCTGACCGGATTCATCGGTCTTGATGAGCCAGATATCATCACTGTTTGATTCTTTTGACCTAGTTGTGCTGGCAATTACATATCCACCATCAGAAGTCTGCTTAACAGAATTTGGATCTAATGTTTCAAGACTCTGGTTTTTGCCAAAGGTACTATTCCATTGCTGATTGCCGTTTACATCATATTTAGTTATCCTGATATCATAATCAACTAGAAGAGAAGCGAAATAACTTCCAATTTCATGTACAATCGTATCTCCAATTATGTATCCCCCATCAGAGGTACGTTCAGCCTTGTATCGGAGGTAATCCTCGTGAGTGATTTCATCAGACACCTTGTTCCACATCTCATTTCCATTCCTGTCAGTTTTTATCAGCCAAGGCTCGGCATAACCGGAAGGAAATGTATAACCCGATAACACATAACCTCCATCTGAGGTTTGCCGGGTAAAGTACCCCTCATCAAAATACGTTCCCCCGAAAGTCTTATTCCACTGCAGATTCCCCTTATTGTCAACCTTGATAAGCCAGGCATCAGGATAGCCTTTTGTCCCTTTGCCGTATGAATATGTTGAACCAGCAGCTATGTGCCCGCCATCTGAAGTCTGTTCAACGCATCTGAAATTATCTTCACTACCTCCGCCAAAAGACCTGTTCCATTGTTCTGCAGGTGCTTCTGAAGCTGCTGCATTTGATGCCTGTAAAAAAAGAATTAAAACAAGAAAAATCTGGAACATTTTATACTCAGTATTCTTAACCACTCTATCACCTCTAAAACACGGTGTTTATTCAGCACTCAATGAAACAGAACATAGCTCTTTTGTAAACTCCTCGCATACAGCACTCTGAAGAGTTACTTTGATAAGTTCAAATAAAGTCTGGTTAGTTCGCCTGAACTCCATAAACAGCTTTAGGATAACTCATTATAAATTTTCCGGCCAGAGTCTCTAACAATCAAAGACACAGGAGGGATTATGGGGTTGAAAAGGAGATTAAAAAGCCAGTTTGAGAATTTGGCTGGAAAAACCTATAACTATTTATCTTGAAGTCGTCAACTTACGATAAATATGTTAAGTCAAACCTGATTTTAACTCCATAAATAGGGGGCTAAACCGTGAGAAATATTATAAAATATGGAATTTTTTTGGTTGGGGCTCTTTCTTTGCTGACGTTAAATGCTTTAGCGCTGTCCAATCCTTCAAACGATAATACTGAACTCGAAAATAATAGTAATGAAGCCATTGGTATTGACATATGTATAGACTTCATACCATACACCCATGAAGAATTAAGAGACAAATCCGATACTATTGTAATAGGTACAGTTAATGAAATATTTTTACCCAGATGGAATACCGTAGACGGAAAAAAGCCAAAGAAATTACTTAATAAACTTGAATATCCTGACGACATCATTTACACTGACATCGTCATAAGTGTTGATGAATACCTGAAAAACCCGTTATCGTCCAGAGAGCTTATTGTAAGAGTCACCGGGGGTACGGTTGGGGATTTTAGCATGACTACAGACGCCGATCCAAGCTTCAACGCTGGTGAAAAGGTTTTGGTCTATCTGAGAAAAGATGAAAGCCCCAGTACTAAGGATATTGGCCCTGAACACTTCATAGTTACAGATTTTTATCGCGGTAAATATACATTAACCGACGATGGGAAAGCTATAACCCCTGATGAAACTGTTACTCTGGAAGAATTGTTGAGTACAATAAATCAAACCGATAATAACACAAATGATACCGAAGTATCAGATAATAAAGAAACAGCAAATGAAGAAACAGCAAATAAAGAAACAGCAGGTAAGCAAGAAGGAGTCGGTTCTACTATTCAATCAAAAAGAATTCCTTTCATGAGCTCTTTCTGGATGCTTGCAGCGGTGTTCGGGGCAGTCATTTGTATAAGGAAAAGGGAGTAATAAATTGCATATGTTTGCTTTCCGCTTTATCAAACTGTTCGTATAAAAGATTATAGAACTGCATCCAAGTTATGCTAGCAAAAAATATTTACAAAAAATTCACAAACTTTGTGATATTAATTTCAGATTTTTGGTTTTCCCCGGGCTGGAAGGGCCCACCAAAAATTTCAAATTTGCTTTTTTGAAAAGAAAACTTAAATAGGCTCCGAGATTCAAACTCTTAAGAAGGGGACATGAATATGGATGCTGAAGAAATTCGGGCGATCTTCAGGTTTTCAACCCAGGAAAAAAGTATAATTTCCAGTTTTGAAATTCAAGATGAGCTATTTCTTCCTTTTCTGCTTTCGCTAAAATCAGGAGGTTCATGGAGTTATGCCTCCGAAGACACAAAAAGCATTGCAGTAAAGGATGTGATCACTTATTACAATGAAGAGAGCAAGACCGGCTATACTCTGGAAAAGATATACCTCTTTATCGATCCCGAAATCATAGAGGAAGAAGGAGTCGTCCGCAGGCTGGAAAAGTGCGGGGAAAGAGAAGAAAGAGAACTGGTTGAAAGGCCATACTGTATAACTCTGCAGGCTAAAAGGGTGATACTTGCAGAGGTGAATCCGGACCTCAGGGATATAAGAGTCAGGGAGCTGAAGAAAAAACACATACTACTGAAAGGCACTCCGGCATATAGCGCAGCTCATGAGCTGGAACACCTTGAAATGGGAGAGGTAAAAGGAATTCCGATGTGGAAATTTAAGTACGTTAAGGAACCTGTACAAAAATAAGCAAAAGAGAGAAAGTGGAGAAAAGCAAAATTTTCTCCAAAAAAATCATTTTGGCTTGAAATAATCCCTTTTGCTTGAAATAATCCCTTTTGCTTGAAAAAAATCAGTTTTGCCTGACAAAGTTACTTCTGCCGGATAATGTTTTTGACCCGCCTGTCC
>NZ_JJOV01000001.1:0-19787 GCF_000979385.1 Methanosarcina sp. 2.H.A.1B.4 | reverse complement strand
TATCAGATAAATCACTAGGATAAGGAAGTCTTTCAGTCTGTTCTGACATTGACGAACAATCTTGGTACAGGTATTATTTAATTTTAAGACAGCCTCTTACAGGAGGCGAGATTTCCCCCTCATAAATTCCTTTACGGGAGTGAAGTGAAGCTTTGCTACTTCTCCTATGTCGTGTTTGTTGTGCACTCTGGCCAGGAAGCTGCCTACCATATTTGCTCCCCTGGGAACTGTAACTCCAATCTCTTTGGACCTCTCGTCCATGACGCTCAGGAATGCATCTCTGGCAAGTACGGATGCTGCAGCTACTGCCATAGACTTCTCTTCGGCCCTGGTGGTCTCGATGAGGTTTACTTTGTTCAACAAATTTCTCTGAGACAGGGCTTCAGACACAACATTGTTACTTGCAAACTGGTCGACGACGACAGTTGGACACTCGATGTTGATCAGTTCCACGGCTTCTGCAATGTTTCGTGCATGGGCCTGGGCAAGGAGAACATTCAGGTTGCCGTACTTTGCATACATTGCATTATACTCGCGTGGGTTATACGTGTGGATTACATACTTTCCAGCACAGTAATTCTTAATGAGCTGAGCAACCTGCCGGATCTTGCCATCAGTCAGGGTCTTGGAATCCGCAACCATGTGCTTCAGGATGGACATTGCTTCCTGAGACAGTGAATTATCGATGCAGAATGCAGCTGTGACCAGAGTCTCACATGCTCCGCCCTTTCCAACTTCATCTGCTCCTATACAGAACAGGGGAAACTTCTCCGAGACGGTTGGGTTACTGATTACATTTTCCGAAGCCTGGGAAGCTACTACCTCGGACAGCCGCTGCAGGCAGATGGCAGGAATTGTAATCTTATGCTTGAATTCGCTCAGGTCGATGTTCTGGATAAGCTCTATGATTTTTGCAGATTCGGGGTTATCTCCAAACCTGGACATGTCGATGGTAAACCCATTTTTCTTGGACGAATAGATGTTAATCTGACCTACCCAGTTGCTGAAGCTAGTCCTGAACTGGATAAATTCTGCAGTGTTCTGCATCATCTTTATGTCCGAGACTACAATACCATGAGCCTTAAGCCCATTTGAAACCAGTGTAAACATCTCTTTTAGGGTCATGATCATCGAAAAGTGGGTTGTGGTTTTGGGAGGAAGAACCCTTTGATCCGGATATAGATGAAAAAACTGCAATTAAATATCTACTGTAGACTCCTGTTTGCGCTAAAACATGCACAAAAAAGTAAGGATTATTTCCACAAACATCACATAAAGCTCTATGGCTTAGCATGTCATTGGTAAGGATGAGGACACAGGGTGAAAATACAATTCATCGCTCGTATATCGAGCGACTGGATACTCGCATTCAAGTACTCAAGCAGTCTAAAAGAACGACGTTTCAGTTTTCAAGGGATCCTGACATAATCCTGAATACTTGACCTGACAAAGGGGGGTCAATGTCAAGTATTGAATATCTGACAGGATATACCTTTGAAAATCCCTACATGGAAATTACTCATGACTTCCATGGGTTCGCCCTGGAAACATGGGCATAAGTGTAACAGTTGCTTTTTTGGATTGTTCTTGGTGTGTTAGTTTCGATTGAGGGGTTCGTCTATAAACATGAGGCATATGTGTGTAATCAAGCGTGCCCCAATAAAACTGAATACACGCCCTGCCACAGCGCGTCTTTGGTAAGGAAGAGGCGTAGGAAATGAGGTTCATTCCATGTTTCGATCCTTCCCAACATCATTCTGGTATGCAAACACCCGAAAAAGAGCCCTGAAAATTCGCCTCAACTGCTACAATTCTGTTGGGTAAAATTCAAAAAAAAGTTCAGTAGAAATTGTTCTATTCACAAAGGAGAAAAGTATAGTGGGAGGTGGACTTGTAGCCCACATATTCCCTAAAAATATTTTTAAGCCTCGGGCGGGATTTGAACCCGCGACCTCGTCCTTACCAAGGACGCGCTATACCCCTAAGCCACCAAGGCACTGTTGCTGTAAGAGCATCTCCAAAATATCACACCAGAGATATAAAGGTTTCGACTGATCAGGTTGCAGACAGGGAAAAAGCCCCTGACTGTCTGAAGATCTAAACATCTATTTTGGAAAATCTGGAGAACTTTCCTGTAAAAATACCCACGCCTTAGCATTTGTTTTCCGGCATTTCAGGTTTTTAAAGGTTCCAGCGCTCATCGATGGGGAAACGTTCATTGATCCACATCAGGACATAGTTGTTATGGACGATTTTATAGGAACGGGAAAGGACTGGAATGCCGTCAAAAGTGGTTTCTTCTTCCAGGACTTCGAGTTCTCCCATGTCGCGCCTGGTCTCGAGGTTGTGGCTGCGCAGGATCCTGCCTATGGGGATGTCTGCGCGCATTAGCTGTTCCTTCATAGTTGCAGGCATGCGTTCCAGAGGAGAGAGTGACCTTGCCTGGACGAATACCGTATCCCCTGCATAGAGCCGGACTGTCCTGTTATTTACCTCACTGCCCTCTTCCACACCAAGAAATGCAGCCATTTCCTTATCGGCTTTGATTATGTGCTGAGACTCGGTTTTTACATTAACCGGTTTTCGGGTCATG
The DNA here is from genome assembly GCF_000979385.1 of Methanosarcina sp. 2.H.A.1B.4. NCBI lineage: Archaea > Methanobacteriati > Methanobacteriota > Methanomicrobia > Methanosarcinales > Methanosarcinaceae > Methanosarcina > Methanosarcina sp. 2.H.A.1B.4. Next base: position 17,194 of record NZ_JJOV01000001.1, on the reverse strand, counting down.
ATCTCGAGGAGAAAGGTTACGGAACCATCGGTCCCACAGCAGACCCGAAGGCAGGTGGGAATTTCGAGGCATTTCAGTTTATCAAGGAAATCTACTTCCAGAATGATACCTCCAGGTAAGGGCTGCCTGATGTTATTGATAATTTGAAATAAGAATGAGAGGTAAGGAGTTTATTCCTCTCCGACTTCTTTTTTTGCATTTTTCAACCGCTCTTTTGCCGTGTATCCGGTAGCCTTTAAGAGAAACTCCCGGTAGGCTTTGTTAGTCTGCAGGATCGTTTCATCATCTTTGATAGTAACATCGGAAACAGTGTCCACAAAGAGCATTTTGTTTTCTATCCAGACCGTTATCTTTGACATTGCTCCATAGGAAGTTTCAATATGGTCCCCGTTCCGGGAGATCTCAGTCGGGAAGCATTCCTGCATTGCCGAGTAGATTCTATCAATTTCAGGTTTAAAACCGCGCTTTAATTTATACTGCTGCATTGCTTATCCTCTTATAAGATATTTTCATTTCAGATAAAGTTTGCTTAGAATCGTTTTGTCTGGAACCCGCATTGGTAATCCGAAGCAGTCAAAATATAGGGTCCCGAGAGGTGGATTTCTCCCCCAGAATTGATCTTCATGTATTTTTGCTTCAGGTATATCCGCTAATTATCTATCTAATAACGCTGGTTTTCTGTTTATTGCCATTGATTCCAGGCTATATTAACACTTTCTATTTATTTGAATATTAGTTTAATCATTATCAAATTAATTATAATTATGTATTTGCCCTCTAATATTGAACTAAAAAATCACAGGGGAAACCATTCTCGTCTAGTGCTGTATTGTCCCTGAGTTGAAGACTCTAATATTGAACTAAAAAATCACAGGGGAAACCGGATATGGTAACGCTTCCTGCAAATGTAAAAGAAGCGCTTGAAAATCAGCAGGATGCCTCCCTGTAACCACAGACAAAAATGGTGTTTCAAACGTATGCTTGATGGGTTTTGCGAAAGTAAGAAACGACGAGACCCTTATCATGGCAAACGTTTTCTGGAAAAAGACCAAAGCAAACCTGAACGATAACCCGAAAGCTGCCCTCAGCACTTACATACTTTCGATGAAAGCCTGCCAGATGAAAGGAAATGTAGAACTGATCAGTAAGGTCTTCTAATGAATGGGGTTACCGACTGGTCGCTTCCAAGATGGTAAATCTCAAACCAAAAGGTGCAGCCCTTCTCCATGCAGAGGAGATATACAGTGTTTCCCCCGGCCCGAGTGCAGGGGAAAGAATCTCATAAAAATTTCATATGAATTTTTACCTAATTTTTCATTTCTACTGTGTTCCGGCACAGCTCACTTTTTTCCCGAATCATTTTATCGGTAATGTGAACATGAATGTGCTGCCTTTTCCCACTTCGCTCTCTATCCCGATTTTCCCGCCATGCAGTTCCACAAGTTTCTGGACAATGGTAAGTCCAAGTCCGCTTCCCTGATACGTGCGTGCCTCCTCGGTGTCTATCTGGCTGAAAGGCTTAAATAGCTTCTTCTGGTCCTCCTGCGAGATCCCAACACCACTATCCCTTACAGAGATTTCTGCAAAGTCTCCGCCAATCTGGGCCCCGATGGTCACTGAGCCTTCACAAGGCGTGAACTTGATTGCGTTGCTTGTAAGGTTGTAGAGGACCTCTTTGAATTTTTCTCTGTCTGCATGGAGAACCCGGAGCTGGGGGTCGAGATCTTTCTCAAGGCGGATATTCTTTTTTGATGCCAGAGGAAGGAGTGTTGTCACGACCTCACAAATCGATTCCGGTACCGATATCTCTGTGTATCGCAGCTCCATCTTTCCTGCTTCGATCTTCGAAAGGTCAAGGATATCATTGATTAGAGACAGCTGGTGTTTTCCGTTCATGGAAATATTGCCAACATACTTTCTTTGCTTCTCATTCAGCGGCCCGATCACCTGCTCAAGCAAAAAATCCGAATACCCAATAATAGAGTTCAGAGGTGTCCTCAATTCATGGCTCACGTTGGCCAGAAACTTAGACTTGGTGTTGTTTGCCTCTTCAGCGGCCAGTTTGGCTCGAACCATCATCTCTTCTGCCCGCATCTGATCTGTTACATCGATCCCCAGGCCTCCGTACACTGTTGCTCCTTCGTCCAGATTGATCGGAAACCTTATGGTGCGGTAGAAAAGTTCGTTTCCTTCCGGATCTACAAGAGCTTCTGTCTTTGTGCTGCTGTCTTTTTCTTCAGCTCTCGCATCTCTGATCCACTCCTCTATCCGGAAGTATTCTTTCAGATCATTATTTGAATTCAGATAATTATTTGAATATACAACAAGTCCTGCGTCATCTTTTATGAATGCAGCAGCAGGCAAATTATCCATAAATGTGGCAAATTGTTTTTTGCTCTGCTGTAGTTTTTTGGAGTATTTTTTTAGTTCTTTATTCGTCTGCTCCAGTTCTTCAGCATATCTCTGTAGTTCTTTCCTGCTTTTTTCGGAAGCTTCGATCCATTCTCTGAAGGCAAGGCCATAGGCCATCATCATTTCCATCAGAGGGGTTGAAAGATAACGTGCGGATTCGATAAGTTTCGCGTCTGGATACGTTTCTGCAAGGCGAGCTATTGCTTCCTCATGGATCTCTGCGAGGTCCTCAGGAGGTATGTTTTCTCGGACCAGCTCTCTACCGAGTTTCTCTATTTCAAAAAGGTATTTTTCATCAGGGTCATCAAAATAATTTTTTAGAAGAATGTGGTATCGGTGTTTGAATTTTTGCAGTGGCATAGGGTAAATCACTCATTATATCTGTTATAGATTAGAATTGTAGCATCGTCTGTTTCTTTTGCATGATCCCTAAGTATTTGATTTGCCAGTTTTTGCACATCCCTGCAGAGGAACTCGTCATAACCGGAAATATCAAGACGTTCTGAGATGCCGTCAGTCCACATGAGCACAAGGTCACCATCAGCCAGGTCTACAGTATTTGTATTTAATTTCCTGTACCCACCCCCAACGATACCCCAATCACTGCTCAAATTCATTTTTTTTCTACCCCTTATTACTACATTGATATTTCCTATTCCCCCATGAGTCAATGTAGAATTGTTTTTATCAACAATGACTATGCTCATTGCCGTTCCTCTGGTATGTTTTATCTCCCGGTCACACTTCTCAAATATATGGTGCAGTGGTTCACAGAGGTTACGAGATATACAGTCTATAGCTGCTTTTGCAGCCGTTTCAGCCTCTATTCCATGCCCGAGGCCATCAACCATGCATAGTGTGATACTATCCTCGTTTTCCCACCACCTACACTGATCTCCACAATGTGGATCGTTGAATAAAGAATGAGTTGCAGTACCTATGTTCATGTGTTCCATTCTCTTTTCCAGGCCCTCTGATTTCACCTTAAATGGCCGTTCTCTTTTCCCAACTCTTTGACGGTTTATCCTGGTTCCGGACTTTACCTTCTGCAGGATTCAGGTGCTAATATCTTCACAGCGCCCGGTTCAACAAATTAAATGGTTCCCCCATTTCGAGGATGAATTTTTTATGTTAGGATTTTTGCGTCACATCAAATTATTTCCGGGCCCTTTTGATCTCCATGGTAATTTTTGTATATCCTGGCTCTGATGCTATGTCAAAATTGTTTACAAGCCGTCTGGCTCCCGGAAGCCCTGCCCCCAGCCCATTTCCCGTAGTGAACCCGTCTTCCATTGCCTGCTCAATATCCCCAATTCCGGGGCCGTTGTCTTCTACAACTACTTTAATACCCATTTCCCTTTCATCCTGTTCTTCACAAATGGAACAGCTTCCTTCTCCTGCATATTTCAGGACATTCCTGGCCAGTTCTGAAATGGCCGTGGCCATACGTGTCTGATCTGCCGAACCAAACCCCAATTCCTTCATGATCTCCTTTGCTGTCTGCCTTGCGAACAGGAGATCACTCTCGGTTTTAATCGGTATCTTCTTATTCATTGCTTATTCCCTCTCAGGTTATCCCCCATCATTAATCTGGTATTTCCCATAATTTACCCATACCAGGATTCTGCCTGCAATTTCCCACTCCTCTTATTATCCTGTTGCTGTGGCACAGGTAAGTATGGAAAATACATCTCCACAGGTAAGAATTTATACAATTTTTAATTCTTCAATTGTTTAATGAGGTCTGATTCCCTTTTGTGGAAATGAGTATTTTGTCAATCCCCTTGCCGAGGTTAAGTGCTGTCTGCACACCTATCAGTTCGCGCCCCATTTCAACAAGGGTCAGAGCAACCATAGGCTGCATGCCGCAGAGTACCACTTTCGCCCCCATAATTTGCGCCATATTTGCCGTTTCATTGATAACTCTCGCCATAAATGAATCGACAATCTCCATACCTGTTATATCAATCAGGACTCCTATGGCTTCGGTTTTTTCAAGCATGTTCAGCAACTGGGCCTGATATTCAAGTACCTCTTTGTCTGTAAGGTCTCCCGGTATCGATGACAGCAAAACGTTCTTCACTTTCAATATCGGAATCATTTTTTCATTACCTCTCACAGGAGACTACTTTCTTTCCCATTATACCGAAGGCTTTTGAGATCCCTGCTTTCAGTGAACCGCAGGTCGTGATATTGCTCAGGTCTATTCCGAGTGTGACCAGGGTCTGTGAGACTTCAGGGCTGAAACCAGTTAGAATCGTCTTTGCCCCGAGCATTTTTGCTGCATTTACTGCCTTGATGATATGCATTGCAACTGCAGTGTCTACTACTGGCACTCCTGTGAGGTCCAGGATCGCCAATTCTGCTTCATTTTCCACAATTGAATTTAGCAGGTTTTCTATAATCTGCTGTGCACGTGCTGTATCGATGGCTCCTACCAGAGGCAGCAACAGGATCCCATCCCATATTTTGATCACAGGGGTTGCAAGCTCCAGAATCGTCCGGGTCTGTACACGAAGGTCATTTTCCAGCTTCACTCTGTTAGTAATATCCGCAATATATTCGAGCCCTCCAACAATGTTTCCTTCCTCGTCTTTTAAGGGCATAGCCGTTATCTCTACGTTGATTGTTTCTCTCTGACACGGAATTTCATAATGGCCTGCATATTTTTTGCCGCTGTCCATTGCTTGCTTGATCCCACACTTAGCTACACTGCAGCACTTTGCTTCAAGGACTTCATAGCATTTTTTTCCTTTGACTTCTTTTAATTCTTTTTTATGCCAGTCACAACCCGCCGGGTTGATAAACAAAATATTAAAGTCCTTATCTACAGCTATTACAGGAATCGGGATTGATTCCAGAAGAGCATGTTCCAGGTCTCGTGCCTCTATGTTGGATTTATTTGCAGTGTTCATTTTTCATCCTCTATTGCCGGATTTTATTACCTTTAAAAGCAATGTTTCATGGCCTTTTTTATTTAAAATGAGATTAAAACCAATTATTGGAGGTCTTCAATTTTTGCTGTATTAAATTTAAATCTCTTACCATTATATTATATACTTTTATTTTATATTTAATATATTGGTCAGTATTGTACTTAAATTTTTTTATACACTGAGTTGCTATACTTCATGCTTTAATTTAATATTAAAGATACTCTTCTATTACAATGGAGGAAAATTAGATTCTGAATCAGGTTTTCAAAGGAGTAGGGGGTACTCTAAATTTGGGAAACAACATAAATATGATCATACTTATCAGTAATTTACTGAATTGCACACAAAATTCGGATGGGCAAACAAACTTATATCCCATAATCCTAACAAAAAGAGGAAGGTGACCCCTGGATGCACAAAACACTCAACCTTGAAGATTTAATCGCCAAAAAGAATAAAGAGAATGTAGAGAAAGATGCCGATCTGGAGTATGAAGAGCTCTACGATCTGATTATCCCCCCTGGAACGGTTGTGTCCATCATCTACGATATCGTGGAAGAATTTGGTCTTGAACCCGTAACGCGGAAGATGCCTGTTGGTATTGTAAACAGTGAGGAAAGGGAAATTCTTGTCCTTCGTGGGCCTCTTGAAAAGGTTCAGGCCGCAGAAGAATTTCTCTATAATGAAATGAAGGCCTGGGTCGAAGATAAGTAAACCTGCACAGGCCCGGTCAAACGGGGGTAAAAAATAGAAACAGGTGCTGGATAAGTAAAATAACAACTTTTCAGCAAACTAATATTTTTTCTTTGAAACAAGTACAAGACATGCAGAAGGGTTCCGATTATTCGGAACCGATGCCTGTAATACTGTCTTTTGAAAAGTCAAAAACAGTTACCCTGCCTGTTTTATCGTATATATCGAGTTTTGAGCCTTCTTCGATTATTCCTATAACTGCAGCTGTGAGCCCTGCATTTTCAAACACATTTACGCATTCTTCTGCTTTTTTCGGGTCTGCAGTAAATACATAGCCTGTTCCAGGATGCACTTTCAGCCACTGTTCAAAGTCCACATCCTCCGGTCTGGGGACTTTTTCCAGATCCACTGAGGCTCCCACCTTGCTTGTCTCACAAAGCATTCCAAGCGTTCCTATTAGCCCTGGATTGCTTATGTCCTTGCCAGCTGTTGCAAGTTTTCTCTTTGCTATTTCCTGGGTTACGAGATAGCTTTCCCTTACCACTGAAGGCTCTTTGAAAGAAGTCGTATCCCAGCTGTAAGGGGAATTTGGGCCGATTTTTCCGTCCATATCATAGGCTGCAATTACCAGATCTCCAGGGTTTGCAGTATCACTCCTGATTACGCAGTCTCTTTTGACAATCCCTATAATAGCAACGGAAAGGGAATTGTACCGTGTATCGGGATGTACATGCCCTCCTACCACAGGAACTCCGAATTTCCTGACTCCCTCAGCCAGCCCTTCCATCAGTTCCCTGCAGGCATCCGAAGAATTTGCAGAGGCGATATCCACCATGGCAAGGGGTTTTCCACCCATCGCTGCAATGTCATTTATATTTACGACCACAGCCCCGTAACCTGCCCACCAGGGGCTCGCATCTAGCAGCCGCCCCCAGATGCCATCCGCTGCAAAGAGGATAACGTCATCTCCTCCAATATCGATCACTGCAGCATCATCCCCGAAATCAACGATAGCGTCCCCATATTCCGGGCGGACGGCTTCGAAGATGGAAACTATATCCTCTATCTGTTTTTTTCGGGTAACTCCTTCGAAATTCTTTATCCCTTCTGCTAGCTCTTCCAGATTCAATCAAAGGCTTCCTGTTTGTTTTTTAATTTTATCAATGATAGTTTCAAAAATTAACAATAAGCTAATGATAAGCTAATGATAAGCTAATGATAAGCTAATGGTAATCAATGCCACATTTATAAGCTTGCCCTCTCCATTTTCCTCATAGCCAGGCAATGCGATGTATTATGGTCAGTAAATAATTCAGGTTATCCTTTATCTGTTTTTTCTTTGTACCGGAGAATGGAAGCGAAAGCTTTTTATTAAATTATTATATCCTAATATGTCAACCTAATATAATTCAAACGTTATAATAGTCCCGAATTGATGAAATAAGGAGTGAAAAACATGGTAGCTAAAATCGATGCAGATGCCTGCACAGGCTGTGGAAGCTGTATAGATGAATGCCCTGCAGCTGCAATCTCCCTAAGTGACGATGATATTGCAGTTGTAGATGAAGATGAATGTCTTGACTGCGGTGCATGTGAAGATGCCTGCTCGAATGGGGCAATCGCCATCGAGTAATGCTTTCAAAATAAGTTTGAGAAGCGGAGTTCTTGAACTCCGCCTTTTAGGCTCCCGGTTTCAGAGCTTTTTAACCCGGGACTGAATATTCTCGAGTTTTTCAGGCTTCTTCTTTTCCGTTCTTTTCCAGAATTTCTCTTGCTTTTTCCATATCTTCTTTTGTCTGGATTTTTATAACCTTTCTGCGCTCTTCGCTCATCTGCGACATGTCCTGAGCAAGGAGTCCGTAAGCATCGGCTCTGCACTGCCTGCAGTGGCGCATCTGCATAACGTAAGGCTCGCAGGCTTCCTGAACGGCTTTCCTTTCTTCGGCTGTAGGGGGCTCAATGTCTGCAAAGGCTCCCTGGTTGATCAGGGGCATGACGTTCATAATGTAAACCCCGAGTTCATTGAGTTTTCTGGCAATCTCAACTACGTGTTTGTCATTGATGCCCGGGGTGAGCACGGTGTTGACCTTGACAACAATTCCTGCATCAACAGCTGCTTTTATTCCCTGAAGCTGGTTTTTAATCTGGATCTCTGCAGCTTCAACTCCCCTGTAGACTTCACCGTGGTAAACTATATGGTCCACTATCTTTGCCTGGATTTCGGGGTCGATTGCATTTACCGTAACCGTTAGTGTGGAAACTCCCACACGCAACATGTCCTGCAGTTTTTCGGGAAGCAGGAGTCCATTTGTGCTCATGCAGAGGGTTACTTCAGGGAACTCTTTTCTTATAAGTTCAAAGGTCTCAAAGGTCGCATCATTAGCCAGAGGGTCGCCTGGTCCTGCAATTGCAACTACCTTGATGAATGGATATTCTGCCAGGATCTGCTTTGTCTTTTCAAGGGCTTCCTCCGGAGTCAGGACCTTACTAGTAACCCCGGGCCGGCTCTCGTTTACGCAGTCGAATTCTCGGACGCAGAAGTTGCACTGGATATTGCACTTCGGGGCCACAGCCAGGTGAATTCTCCCGTATTTATGCTGAGCTTTCTTGTCGTAACAGGGGTGCTCGGCAATCTTTCTCAGGAGCTCCTCCCCAAGTATGGGACCGTTATTGGGCTCTTCTATAGATTGGTTTTTTTCTGGCAAATTATTCTCCTCCGTTCGGAATTTAAAAGTGAAGTAGATCTCATTAAAGGGAAATTTTTGAATGTCTAAAGCACCTATGATACAGACCCTTGATATACATTTTGGAATCATTTAGGAATATCTGTGAAACTTTTTTGTAATTTCTATTACACTATTTTAAAACTATTGTGGAGTCCGTGGTAAGTTATTTCACCTTTTCAGTCCGAAAAATTGTCCATCTCGCACCACTTACCTTCTCCTTCCCAGACTCTTACCAGAAGGGAAAAGCCGAACCTTTCCAGAAGGCGGGAATGGATCTGCTGGCAGAGATGTTCGGAACTGGGAAATTCTATGAGGTCGTTTAACAGGGTATGGTCATATTCCTGAAGGGTTTCCTTGATGCCTTTTTTCAGGTCATAAAAATCAATTACCATCCCGTTTTCCCTTACTTCTCCTTCTACCACTACCTCTATTTTGTATGTATGGCCATGTACTCGTCCGCATTTCCCGTGTCCTGGGAGGTAATGGGCGCTGTCGATATAATCAATAATTCCCAATCTCATATTTGTCATTTTATTCACCCCTTTTTGATTTAACTGCTCTTGCCATTTAATCGCTTGCTGTCTATTGTTTCTTATTTTACGTTTTGACTGTTATTTTACGCTTTATCTGATCCTCTTTTGTGGTTATAAGCACCCCCACATCCTGTGGGTCTGGGAAATGATGCGCGTATCGGTCAGTTCAAGCAGGGTTTTCTGCAGTTCTATAATGGCCTGCACAGATGCCTGTGTAAACCCTGGTGTCCTTACTGCACTGCCAATTGGCGTTTCGGGCTGGAGTATTATACAGGATACATAGGGGGCTATTGCTTCTGCAGCCAGAAACACAGTTTCGGGTTTTGTGTTCCTGCCTACAACAATCTTGCAAAAGCAGTCTCTTGAACTGGTTTTTCTCAGGAGCCTGAAACACTCTATCGTATTTTCCACATGCACTTCACGGGTTTCAGGGGAAATTTCCCTGATAGCTTCCGGAAGTTTAAAGTCCCCTGCAACATATGAGATGTTTTCACGCAGCTTCCTCGCCTGCTCCGGCAGAGTCATATTGGATTCCAGGTACAGAGGCACGGAGAGGTTCAGTTTTTCTATAAAATCTGCATGCAGGAGAGGCTCTCCTCCTGTAAGGGATACAGAGTGGAGTCTATTGAAAGGCTGCAGCATGGACTCCAGATTTTCTACACTTACAGGATTTGGAACCTTTTCGAAAATTCCACTTCCCTCGACTTTTTCATAATCGCATGTCCCGGAGTTTTCAAAGGCCGTATCACAGTAGTTGCAATTAAGGTTGCAGCCTGAAAATCGGACAAAAGCCTGCCTTGTGCCAACGTACGGGCCTTCTCCCTGCACAGAGCAGAAAATCTCTTTTATGTGAGCAGATTCCCTGTCTGAAGAGGGCATTTATACCACTCCGAGAGGCCGGGATTTCCTGAGGTCCTTTTCTATGTCCTCGAATTCCCTTACGTAAGCTTCCCCGATTTCCTGCATGAACCGCACAATGCCTTCATCGTCCCCTATTCCGGCTTCTCTCAGGTTTCCATATACTTCGTGGGAGACATTGATGCCGAAGTGGATCTTCTGGGAAACAGCCGAGGTACTAGCAATTGATACGGTCAATTTTTTACCTTTGATGAAAAGGTCATCTCCTTCTCTTGCTGTGTGGACTCCCAACCCGGCAAGGTGTTCCCTTACAAGGGCGGTAAAAAAGCGCTGACGTGCATAAATCAATTTCAGGTCAGTAGAATCGAAATGTTCTATAATAAAACTCACCATGTCTTCGGACCAGATAGACTCGTTTGCCCTACGGTCTTCGAGGTCAATCATGTGCTCGATTTTTACGTCACATACACCTCTGAAACCAATAATCGAGTCTTCCTTCACTCCAAAGCTGTTGTATGCCCAGAGGGAAGAAATCTGGCTCCCGTCATAGTCAAGTTTTTCGGGTAGTATAATGCACTTCATGGAACTCTCTCTGCAATTCTTTCTTTAACGTATTCTATTGTATTCTATTCAGTATCGTATCTGTTCCTGCTCCGGACGATTTTTCTGATTTAGATCCCAGGTCTTTCCAGAAGCGGGTCTTTTACACCTGCATTTTTGAATGCTCTGGCTCTTCGCATACAGCTTTCACACTCCCCACAGGGAGTTTCTCCACCGTGGTAGCAGCTCCAGCTGTATTCCAGGGGAGCCTTTACTTCAAGAGCCCTTCTTAAGATCTCAGTTTTTCCGAGTTTGATCAGGGGGGCCAGTACATGGACTCCATTCTGAGTAGAATAAGAAAAGGCATGGTCCATTGCCTGTACGTAGTCCAGGGAATTATCAGGGAAGGTCCCGGCTTCTTCTCCATTGAAACCTACTATCAGGTAGTCACAACCCCTGCTTTCGGCAAAGCTTCCTGCAATATTCAACATGGCCCCATTCCTGTTCGGGACCCAGACAGCCTTTGCAGAAGCTTCGGTAATTGTAGCAGGAGCAGTTGCATCAATGTCTTCAAAGGACAGAGAAGGAACGTCTTCATCCCTGTTTACGAGGGATGTGTGTGTTATTTCTGCAAGCCAGTCCAGCTTGATTACCTTGTGTTCTATTCCGAAATGTTCGCAGACCTTTCGGGAGTACTCGATTTCCCGCTCACAGGCCCGCTGCCCGTAGTCAAAGGTAAGTGCCATCTCAATTTCCAGGCTCTCAGCTGCAATCGCAAGAGCTGCAACAGAATCAAGCCCACTGCTCAGGAGGGTTATAGCTTTCATTCCGACTCACTAACTCTAATTTTATGGAAAATTCCCCTTTATTTGTTACTCCCACAGGGTGCTCATAGTATTCTTTAGGGATTCCCTTGATAATACCTATAACTTATATTTAAAAATAGCTGACTTTCTGGCTGGAGAATCTTCCTTTCGGAGAACCCCGGGGCATGTATTAAATATTTAGGACATCTAATATTAACAGAGGTGGGATTATTTGATAGGGATCATTTCGGATTCGCACGATAACCTGACAGCTATCCGGAAAGCTGTGGAGTTCTTCAACAAAAAACAGGTAAAAGCGGTGCTGCACGCAGGGGATGTTGTCTCTCCTTTCACGGCAAGGGCCTTTAAAGAACTAAGTCCAAAACTCTATTTTGTCTTCGGGAATAACGATGGAGATAAAGTAACCCTAACAAAATGGTTTGATGAAATAGGGGCCGTCTCCTGCGGGGAGTTTGGGGACCTGACAATCGACGGGCTACATATCGCCCTCCTGCATGGGACAAATGAGGCGCTGGTCAAAGCCCTTGCCAGATCAGGGGATTTTGACGTGGTGGTCCGGGGCCACACCCACGACCCGGGCGTCAAAATGATCGATGGGACGCCGGTGATAAATCCCGGGGAATGCTCAGGGGTGCTTTCAGGAAAAGCCACGGTTGCAATCCTTGAGATTGCAAACCTGAACGTTGAGATTATGGAACTTGAGATTGATTGATTGATTGATTGATTGATTGATTGATTTATTGATTGATTTATTTATTTATTTATTTATTTATTGATTGATTGATTGATTGATTGATCGCTCCTGATCTTTCCTTATCTTTTCAGTACATTCTACTGTCAGATGGGTCTGTCAGGCTGGTAAAATATCGTAAATTATATCAGGTCTCAAGTAAATTTTAATTTCAATATTTTTTGAAACCATTTTTTATTATAATTTGTAATATGCATGGGATCTGCAAGAATGAAAAATAATGAGCTTCTGCCTGACAGGGCAAAAGAAAAGGAAAGCACAGTCGGAAGAAGGAAGAATATCCTTATTTTTGCCTGTTCAGGTCTTTCGAATACCGGAAAACTTACAATGCAGGCAGCTTCTGCTCTCGCTTTCAGGAGGCCGGATATGTACAGGGCTGCAGCTGCTCACAAAGGGGTCGACACGGTAGAAGATGCAGCCTCCGAAGGCTTCCGAATTCTTGCCCTTGACGGCTGCACGGACCGTTGTGCTACGAAAAAACTCGATGAAGCCGGCCTGAAGGCGGATTTCTACATGCTGGTTACGGAACTCGGGATTGAAAAAACCAGGCCTTCGGATGTGAAGCCCGAATACGTGGAAAAAATCATACGTGCGATAAGGGATGCCTGAATTTTTGATTTTCAGTATCCCCGCTTAAGAATACCTGTTAGTTCTTCTGCATATGGCATCCGTTCTTCTATTTTTGCGCAGACTGCATCGATATCATACTCCAGGCGGAAGAATTCCACATCTCCTGTTTCGGTATCGAAAACCGCACAGCCTGCCCGGGTGTCCCCGTCCCTCGGCTGGCCCACTGATCCCGGGTTTATAATTGTCAGGTCTTCCAGTTTCCGGTTCATTGGAATATGGGAGTGTCCGACTACGAGGAATTCGACATCAACAGGTTCCATCGGGTCTGCAATCATTGCCAGGATATCTTCGTCCGGAGTCTCGGGCTTTATGTACTCGAACATGGAGCGGGGGCTCGCGTGGGTTAAAAAGAGCTTCTTTCCGTTGATTTCTTCCTTGATGACAAGAGGAAGCTTCTGCAGGTACTCCATCCGTGAGTCGTCAAGGACTCCCCAGGTATACTCCCGGGTCGCGATTGAGAGGTGCTTGTACTTATACCCGCACTGGCAGTCCATCTTAAAGGCTACGGCATTATCGTGGTTTCCTCTTATGGTTGGAATGTTCTTTTTTTGCAGGAAATCTATACATTTGTCCGGGTCAGGCCCGTAGTCCACTATGTCTCCCAGGCAGATTGCCCTGTCATGCGGAACATCAAGGACTGTCCGGAGGGCTTCAAGGTTTGCGTGGATATCGGCTATCAGCAGGATCTTCATGTTTTTTTCTCCTATCTAATAATAGCCTGATCTTAGAAAATATTCGGGTATACTAATTTATCTATGGATTCAATCCTTACCTATCTTATCTATTATTCTGGTCTTCCGGTCTTCAAAATAAGAAATAAAGAAACGAGAAGAAGAGTCTGAAATCTGAAGGATTTGTTTCAGGCAGGCAGCCCTCGCATTCCTACTCCCATTACCAGCAGATTTGTCTCCATTGGGGGATGGTTCCAGCCGTCAGGCGAGATGGTCTTTTTTTCAATGGATATTTCAACCTGGTTTCCGCTGAGGCCGCAGTCTTTCATATAGTCTGCAACAATCTTTTTTCCGAGTTCTGTTGCTGCGTTCAGGGCTTCTGCATATAAATCGAACCTCAGCCTGCTGCCGGGTGCAAATACAAGGAAATCCGTTTCAGGTAACATCAGGCTTGCAGGCCTGATCAGAATTTCCACTCTTTTGATGCCTTTTCCTGCAAGAGCTCCTGCTGCATTTCCTACTTCGGCGTGTTCGGGGACCAGGATCTCGGCGTCGATTATTTCTTTTAACTCTTCCCGGTACGCCCGGACCGGGCCTCCGAGCAGGACAACCGGGGTTCCAAGCTTGAACTTTGCGGGGTAGTTTCCGTCCAGGATTTTTTCAATGGCTGTGTATGGCACTCCTTGCAGGATATATGAGAGGAGGTGAAGTGCCATGTTCCTTGCAACCTTCTTTTTTACAGCAGTGCAGAATTCACCGGGAGTCATGCGCATGAGCCTTGCAAGTCGTTCAGCTCCTATTCGGGAGGCTTCTTCGTTCCAGGCGGTATAATTTCCGAGCACATGCAAAGCATCGGTTGGCGTAAAGCCAATTGCCTGGACAAGGCGCTTTTTAATAAGGGAGTCCAGGGTCTGAGGATGAAGGTCTTTTCTGAGAAGGGTTTTGATTTCATGCACGGAAACCGGTTCTTCTCCGATTGCTCCGAGCACTTCGGTTTCGGCTTTGCTCAGTTCGCCTGCCGGGTAGCCTGACCTGACAAAAAACTTTGTGGGCTGGATGTTTTCCCCCAGGTCTTCTCTGGAAGGCATGGGTGTCCTTTTCAGGTTATTCAGAAACCCCTGATACTTCACTGCAGCTACTGCGAGGGGTATGACTCTCCTTGGCCCGAGGAAAAGTTCTCTGTTCAAGGTCCAGATATGGCTGTCTCCGCCTGTAGCTGTTGTCTCCATCCTGATTGCCCGGATCCTTGTTTTCCAGCCGCCAACAACTGCTCCTTCATCGCTCAGGTCAGGGACTCCCATACAGATTGAGGAGATATCGGTACTTGTTCCTCCCACATCCACAACCGCGCAGGTCTTCAGCCCTGAAAGGTAAGAGGCACCTACGAGGCTTGCTGCAGGGCCTGAAAATATAGTTTCGATTGGTTTTTGCAGGGCATCTTTTATCCCCACCACCGAACCGTCACATTTGAGCATAAGGAGCTGTGCATTAATTCCTCGTATTCTTATATCTGTAATAATGGACTGTACAAACTGCCTTGTTATGGGGATCAGCTGGGCATTCAGGAAAGCTGTAACCGCCCTTTCGTAGGCTCCCAGTTCCTGTGAGAGTTCATGCCCACAAACCGCAGGCAGCCCTGTTAACTTAAGTATGGAGTCTCTTGCTTCAAGCTCATGTTCAGGGTTACGTGTGCTGAAATAGGAAGATATGGCAAAAGCTGATACTTTGTCCTTCACGCTCAGCGCAAATTTCTCGATGGCTTCAAGCTCCAGGGGAAAAACCTCTTCTCCGTTGTGGTTGTGTCCCCCTCTGGCAAAGAGCACGTGCCCTGTTGGCAGTTCTTTTTCAAGAGGGTGGTCCCCTATGAGGATCAGGGCTACGGGAAAACCGGTCCCTTCAAGTATGGTATTTGTGGAAAGCGTGGTGGAGACTGAAACCAGCTTTACGTTTTCAAGATATCCCGGATTAAGCCCATCAACTACATTTTTGATGCCGGCAAGAGGATCGGGATAGGTCGTCAGGGCTTTATTTGAGTCTATAATTTCTCCATCCGAGTCCCTTACGAGCACCGCATCGGTGTAAGTGCCCCCCGCATCAATCCCAAGGCTATAATGCATGATGAAAATGACTCCTTTTTATATTTGTTTTTAATATTGGGTTTATTGCAATTTGATAATTAAGTGCAATAAATTGGCTATGTTAAAACTGATTATGATTTAGGTATACCGAACATCAGATAAAAGGAATTGCTTGTCACTGTGAACATTAAATTCAGAGATAGAAAGCGATTTTTTATTTTTACCCTGAGAAATTCGGAGAAATCCGGGTTTGAAAATGGAGTGCCAGGTAAAATTGATTTGGATGAAAAATTGGATGTACTCTTTTTAGGAAAACAATTAATTACCTTAGTTTCTGAAACGTAAAGAAATAATCTTCAATTAGATCTTGAGTGAAAGGGGATCCTGCTGTTATGACTCCTGCAAAACCTACCCCGAACGCTACTCCTCATCTTCCAGAGGATTACGATGCCCGGATATCCGGCATTCTTCCTTACTACTCGTCTTTTCATCAGGAAACTATCAACTTCATCAAATCGCTGCCATTCAGCCCGAAGGTATGGATGGATACCGGATGTGGAACAGGGTCCCTGGTAAATAAGGCAATTGAGGAATTTCCCAATACAAAATTCCTTTTACTTGATCCTTCGGAAGGCATGCTGGGCCAGGCAAAGGAAAAATTATCATCCCGCCCTGCCGGAAGGCTGGAATTTCTGAGAGCTTCACCTACCCAGGAATTCTCTCCGGACTCTCAGGAATTAGAGGAAAAACCGGATGTTATAACTGCTATACAGTGCCATCACTACCTTAGCCGCGAGGGCAGGGCAAAAGCCATCAGCGTGTGTTATAATCTGCTACAAGAAAGTGGAGTTTACGTCACCTTCGAGAACATCAGGCCGCTGACAGAAGATGGCATCACCATAGGAAAACGATACTGGGGCAACTTTCAGTTAGCTCACGGCAGGAGTGAGGAAGAAGTAGAGAGGTATCTTGAGCGTTTTGATACTGAGTATTTTCCCCTAACTGTTGAAGAACATTTGAAGCTGCTGAGAGAAACAGGATTCAAGACCGTGGAGTTGTTCTGGTATTCTTACATGCAGGCTGGTTTTTACTGTATTAAATAATGCTATTTATTTGCTACACAGACTTGTGGTTATTTGTTAACCGAATACAAATCAATTCTAGTACTGAAATAATTGAACTAGAGCCTGATTATTAATCTCATGCCGGCCCAAAAATCCAGCTATGATTATGTTTTTAAGTCAGATGCATAAGCAGCTTGTATTTAATCCTAAGTTTGACAGTACCCACTAATTGGTACTGAATATTTCCCTTTTTATTGGTCCGATTGGACTTGACAGGTTCTATAAATTTATAAAAATTTATTATATATTCTACGTAATCCCACTCATTTTTGCTACAATCAAGCTATTGATCTGGTCAAAATTCGTAAAAATATAGTTTTTGACCCCATTTTTCTTGAAGTTGATTGTAAGTGTCAAATTCTTCAAGCTTTTTTTGATGAATTTCGTAGACCTGTGTTTAATGTCCTCAAATTCA
>NZ_JJOV01000047.1:0-30066 GCF_000979385.1 Methanosarcina sp. 2.H.A.1B.4 | reverse complement strand
CACCTCTCTATTCGTCGGCAGCGTCAGATGTGTATAAGAGACAGGTCGAAGAGGTGCCTTACGAAAAACTGAGCAGCTACGGGATTATAAAGGGCAAGCCTATTGATGATTCCCTGTACGTGCTTGAGGATATCGTGGAAAAACCCTCTCCTGAAGCTGCTCCTTCCAATATCGGAGCAATCGGACGCTATGTCTTTACTCCTGAAATTTTTGATTGCATAAAGGAAGCTGGAACCGGTGTAGGTAGTGAGATCCAGCTCACGGATGGCATCCGGCTCCTGAACAGGTCTCAGATGATCTACGCCTGCAGGTTCAAAGGAAAACGCTTCGATACCGGGGACCGGCTTGGGTATGTAAAGTCCATAGTGGACTTTGCCCTTAAGAATGAAAACCTTAGAGATGATGTACTTGAGTACCTGCGCGAAATCCTGGCAGTTGAAAAGGTTCCGGCAGAAAAGAAAGAGTAAAGATACTAACAAACCAGAGAATTAAAGAAGCATCAAGTAAGATCGATTTAAAAAAAGATAGCCAAAAGACTATCTAATAAATAGGTAATAAATGGGGGCGATAATTTCTGCTGATTTTCACCAGCAGAGTCCCTCATAATCCACATTTTTCGCTTTAATTACCCGCCTTCCGTCAATAACTATCTTTCCTTTCATGCCCTGGAATTCGGAATCGAGATTCTTGAACTCCTCCCATTCAGTCATCACAAGACAGGCATCTGCATCTTTAAGGGCATCCGAGGCCTTATCAAGGTATTCGATTGTGGGAAAGACGCGCTTCATGTTGTCTGTTGCCATCGGGTCATAAGCCGAAACTCTGGCTCCAAGCCTGAGGAGTTCAGCAATCACAGGAATTGCTCTGGATTCTCTTATGTCGTCCGTTTCATTTTTGAAGGCAAGTCCAAGGACTGCGATCTTTTTGCCTGCAGGATCCCCTATTTTCCTCTGGAGAATTTCAGTCATAAGAAGGGGCTGCCTTTCATTTACAGCTATCACGGACTCAAGGAGCACAGGAGCGTATCCTATTGCTTTTGCTTTTCCTATAAGCGCTTTTACGTCCTTCGGGAAACATGACCCTCCAAAGCCTGCCCCGGAATTTAAAAACTTTGAGGAAATCCTGAAGTCCTTCCCTACAGCTTCCATGACCTCATAAGTATCGATCCCCAGTTTTTTGCAAATATTTCCTATTTCGTTGGCAAAGGAGATCTTGGTTGCAAGCAGGGAGTTATTTGCATATTTGATCATTTCCGCGGTTGCCGGACTTGTACGCGTGATCTCACATTCAAAGGTCCTGTAGAGTTCGGAAACCAGATCTCCTGAGCGTCTATCGATCGCCCCAACAACTATTTTATCAGGGTGCATGAAATCCTGGACTGCCTTTCCTTCCCTGAGGAATTCTGGATTCATTGCGACACCGAAATCTTTTCCTGCTGTCTTTCCTGATGCTTCTTCAAGGACCGGGAGGACAAATTTTTCTGTCGTTTCGGGCACTACTGTGCTTTTTACTACCACCACATGATAGCCTTCTTTCTTTGCCAGGGCTGCACCGATACTTGCTGCTGCTGCCCGGACAATTGAAAGGTCTATACTACCATCTTCGGCTGAAGGTGTTCCTACACAGATAAAGGAAATATCCGTTTCATTGACCGCAAATTCATAATCAGTAGTTGCTATGAGTTTTTTTCCTGCATATTTTTGCAAAAGCTCTCCGAGCCCCTCTTCATAGATGGGTGGAATGCCTGCGTTTATCTGCTCCGTTTTTTTCCTGTCAATATCTACACAGATGATTTCGTGTCCGACCTCTGCAAAACAGGCTGCAGTGACTGAACCCACATACCCTGAACCTATAACCGAAACTTTCATAATCTGAACCTCTTTCTTGGGAATTGAAGAGGTAATCGATCCTAATTCTTATTTATTTTTTGATAGGCTGTATCTCTTTGCAATTCCTGGTTTTTGAAGGTTCTCGTTTTCAGGCTTTCATATACTTATCTTTTTCGTACCGGTTTGAATATTTATATAGTTTGACAGTTTATAGGTTTCTATAGTTAGAATTTAGTACATGTTCTTACAATACCGTTAATGATAAGTTGGGGGATTTATAGTGCTTTCAATGCTGATCCTGGGTACAGAAAATCTTGTTCTGGGAAATCATTTTCCCGGTTCAGGCATCTGTTTTGTTTACACGGACTTTGGAGTTCCTGAATTTTACAGGATAACGGTTCTGGGACTAATCGTTCTTGTGGGGATGAAGGAAATGCTTCTGGTTTCCCTGAAAGAAGACTCTTTTTCAATAGATTCTATTGATATGGGGATATACCCTCTGTTGATATGTTTTGTTACCAATTTCCTCTTTGCATGTCTGGAAATGATTTTTACAGGGTTAACCCCTTAAACCCTTTAATTTTTTTGCGTTTTAGTTGTTTTCTTCGTTCTTCTGGGGAGACCTTCCTGCTAAAATGTTACGGGGTAATAATAGGTTATTTTTTTCGTTTGTGAAGCTGAAAAACTCGGAATCATCTGTGTTTTTTATTTGTTACAGATCTTAGTTCAGAATCTTAGTTTCCAAAACTATTTATTCTAAACTCTTTATCTTTTAAGCATAATAGTATTATGTTAGTGATCCTATCAGAATTAAAAATTTAAATTTAATGAGGCGCTGTAATGTGGTGGAACTATGCCGAGGGGGTCGGAGTTGCCATCACCTATTATCAGCTCAGGGGAAATTTAAGGGACATTAAAATCTGAAGTTGGGTTCGGAAAAAAGGAACTTAGGAAGAACCAGGGTCTATCTGACTGCTTCTCTAATAAATGAAGTCTAGATGAAGTAGAATGACTCCCTGATTTCTCGAAAGTATCTTGCCTGATCTGTTTCTGGATTTGGCATTTAAATTCGTTTCTTACCTTCCTTTATACCGTTGCCTTCTCGCAAGAAAAGCTGTCCTTTTCCTCAATTAATGGAATTATGATTGGGGGATCAGTTCGGGAGTGAAAATCTTGAGGGTCATTGTTGATATAGGGCATCCAGCCCACGTTCATTTTTTTAAAAACACTATCTGGAATCTTGAAAAAAAAGGACACCAGGTTATGGTTGTCTCAAGGGATAAAGATGTTGTAATAGAGTTATTAGATGCCTATAAAATCCCGCATACCGTTTTAAGTAAGGTCAAACAGGGCAAGATTCACCTGTTTGAAGAGTTGTTCATAAGAGATTCTAAACTTTATAACATCGCTCGCCAGTTTAATCCGGACCTCATTATGGGCATTCTTTCCCCTACTGTTGCCCATGTTGCGTGGGCACTGGGGAAAAAATCCATAATTTTTAATGACACTGAACATGCAAAAATAGCCCAGAAATTGACCTATCCTTTCTGTGACATTATCTGCACGCCCACATCCTTTAAAAAAGATTCAGGAAAAAAGCAGATCAAGTACAGCGGATATCATGAATTGGCATATCTTCATCCAGCTTATTTCTCCCCAAATCCTGAGGTTTTACAGGAACTCGGTGTGGAGGTGGGCGAACCGTTCATAATCCTGCGCTTTATTTCATGGGGCGCACACCATGATGTAGGACAGCATGGAATCGATAATAAGCTAGCACTTATTAAAGAACTCGAAAAATTCGGGAAGGTTTTCATTTCTTCAGAAGGAAAACTGGCAGAAGAATTTGACCGATACAGAATCCGGGTACCCTCTGAAAAAATCCATGACCTTCTTTATTATGCCACACTATGCGTGGGTGAGGGGGCAACCATGGCTGTTGAAAGCGCAATTCTTGGAACTCCGTCTATCTATGTTTCCTCCCTTGCGGGAACTATGGGAAACTTTTCGGAACTCGAGGAGAAATACGGTTTGCTCTTCAATTACAGCGATTCGGAAGCTGCCCTGACAAAGGCTGTGGAACTTCTCAAGGACCCTGAACTTAAGAAGACTTGGGGCCTCAAGAGAGCTACCCTACTCAGGGATAAAATTAACGTAACCGAATTCATGGTCGAACTCATAGAGAGTCTTCCTGGAAAAAAGTCCGGGGTTTCCGTATCTGCGGTTTCGGATGAGAGCTATGTATGATTTACTAAAGCAAAACGCAAAGATATGGGATATTTTTTCCCGAAAAGAAGAGTATTTACCTGAAAAGCTCGATGAGCACGGGCGTTTTCTTTTTGCTGATAAAGACCTCAGAAACGCCTCTGAGCCGGAGGCATCCAGATACCTGGTAGAACACGGGATGGAAGTTGAATTTCCGGAAAACAAAACCTTTGCTGTGTGTTTGACTCATGATATGGATGATATTTATCCTCCTCTTTCCCACAGCCTTCTGTCCTCAGCCTACTGCCTGAAAGATCTGGATTTCCGGAGTTCGGCAGCTCAGTTCCTCTGGAAATCCCGAGGGCCTGAGCACTCGCCTTACCTTAACTTTTCTGAAATCATGGATCTTGAGGCAGGTTTTGGGGCAAAGTCCTCTTTTTACTTCATTGCTAGCAGAGAGGACCCCATAAGGTTCAGATATGATATAGAGGATGTAGAAAGCTATCTGGGAGAGATTTCCGATAGAGGGTGGGAAGCTGGCCTTCATGGTGGATATTATTCATATAACAACCTTGAAGCGCTAAAAAGTGAAAAAAAAAGGCTGGAAGACGTTCTGGGTAAAAAAGTCATAGGTTTTCGCAACCATTATCTCAGGTTCAAAACTCCGGAATCCTGGGAGCTGCTGGCAGATGCCGGTTTCAGCTATGATTCAACGTTCGGATACAGTGATTCAGTTGGCTTCAGGAATGGCATGTGCCACCCTTTCAGACCATACAATCTGAATGAAGATCGGGAAATAGGCATCCTGGAAATCCCGCTTACTGTAATGGATGTCGCTCTTTTCAAAGATTCCAGATCTTTTGAGGAAGCCTGGAGATGCACAAAGAACCTGATAGATACAACAGCAAGGTTCAATGGGGTCATTACCCTGCTGTGGCATAACTTCGTTTTCGGGTGCAGTTTCAGAAAAGACTGGATCAAACTCTATAAAATGGCTCTGCAGTACTGCTCTGAAAAAGGGGCATGGATGACAAGCGGAGAAGAAATTTACAGGTGGTGGGAGAATGAATTCTGATTCTAATGGGAAGTATCTGCTGATTACACCTGCAAGGAATGAAGAGGAAAACCTTCCTGATGTTTCTAAGTCTGTAACAGGGCAGAAAGTAACACCTGCACTATGGATCATAGTGGACGATGGGAGTACGGATGAGACTCCCCACATTCTCGAAGGGCTGAAGGCAAGATACTCCTGGATTCAGAGCATAAGGCTCCCTCCAAGACCAAGGGATATAACCTTTCACTATAGCTACGTCTGCAAACAGGGATTTGATCATGCACTGGATTACTGTAAGGAAAATTGCATTGAGTATGATTACATAGGTCTTCTTGATGCCGATACCGTACTCGATGAAAACTATTTTGTAAAGTTACTGGGTGAATTTGAAAAAGATTCCTCTCTTGGGATTGCAAGCGGAGGGGTTTACTATGACGTTGGTGGCAAACTTTCACGAGAAGTATCAGATAAAAATCTGCCCCGCGGCACAGGAAGGCTCTGGAGAAAATCCTGTTTCATCGAGACTGAAGGTTATCCGGTAGAACCATCTCCTGATTCCATTTCCAATATTAAAGCCCTTCTTCGGGGCTGGCAACTCAAGCAGTACGCAGATGTAGTTGAAATCCAGAAACGAAAGACGAGTGCAGGGGAGGGACTCTGGAAAGGATATGTAAAAAACGGCTGGATGGCTTATTATGTGGATAAGAATTTGCCTGTGGTTCTGTTAAATACGCTTTATTATACTCTGAAGTCTCCCTATTACACAGGAATTGCATACCTCTATGGATATCTCAATTCAACCCTTAAGAGGGAGAAAAAGATCAAGGACATGGAAATACGGGCTTACTATAGAAGTTTAAACCTCAGGCTGTTGTTTTCCCGAATCTCGGGAGCTTTAAGCCGTAACTCTACAGATACCCAGCAGGGAGAGCGGTGAATATCTTGAAATATTTTATAAGAGTTATGTATTGAAGGTGATAGTATGAAGATGCTCTTTCTGGATATAGTCTGGCCCCTTTACCTGGCTGATGGTTCGCTTATCCACAGGCATGAGCTTGTAAGCAACCTGGCAAAGCTGGGCAATGAAATCCATATCTTCACTACCGATAGGTCTACTCTTTCTAACCTGGACAATATCCGCTGCCATTATATACGTCCTGGGAGCCTTCTAACCCTCACAATCAACTATTTCCGGAGCTCTGCAGGTCTGGTCGGTTCCGAAACTTTTGATGTGCTGTATACCAGAAATCCGAATTTCGGTTTTCTTGCCGGGCTCTTTTGCAAAAGCAGATGCAAAACTCTGGTTTATGAATTAAATGGAATCCCGGAGGATGAAAGCAGCCTTATCAAATCCAGGTGCAGTGAGGAGAAGTCTTTGCAAGAGGAACAAATGGTAAATTTATCCCGGTATTTTTCTTCTGCAAAAGCCAGCTTAAAGGTTTCGGTTTTGAAAAAAGCTCTTGGACTTTCAGATAAGGTAATCGCAGTAACTCCAGGAATAAAAGCGAATCTTGAGAGTTCTTACAACATTCCAGGAGACAAAATAACTGTGGTATCCAACGGAGCAAACACTTCCCTGTTCAAACCTCTTGAGCAGGAGGCCTGCAGGAAAGAGCTTGGTCTGGATCCGGAAACTCCTTATATCTGTTTTGTGGGAAACCTTGCTCCCTGGCAGGGGGTAGAATATCTGGTAAAGGCAGCTTCTTCAATACTTTCCAGGTCTCCTGAGTGCTGTTTCCTTATTGTCGGCGATGGAGTTATGAAAGAGGAGCTACTCAACCTCTCAAAGGAGCTCGGAGTTGCAGACCGGTTTGTTTTCACAGGTGTGGTTTCCTATGACCGCGTGCCTGTGTACATCAATGCAAGTGATATCTGCGCTGCTCCCTTTATCCTGGCCAGAAACGCAAAAATCGGGCTCTCCCCTCTGAAACTATATGAATATATGGCTTGCGGAAAGCCAGTTGTTGCGAGTGCGATTAGCGGGGTCGATGATGTCCTTAAGGCTTCAGAAGGAGGAATTCCTGTCCCTCCAGAAAACCCGGAAGCCCTTGCAGAAGCTATCTTAAAGCTACTTGATAATCGGGAATTGAGGGCGAGACTGGGCTCAAAAGGTTTAAGTCATGTTACTGAAAATTACAGCTGGTACAGTGTTGCGAAACAGGTAGACGGGGTCTGCAAATCGGGACCCAAAGGCTGAACGCCCGGAATCCGTCTTTCGAATGTTATTATAACTTGTCAAAAATACAAATTATTGTCTTTCACACGGGGCTTAAAATGGACGAAATTGAAGTCAGAGAATTATTACAGTCTGAATATAATGACTGGGATCTGCTTGTGGAAAAAGCTCAACCCGGTACGCTCTTTCACACAAGTGACTGGCTGGGAATCTGCAGAGATGTCCTTTCCAGAGACTTAAAGATTTATGGTTGTTTCAGAAACGGTGAGCTTGTGGGTGGATGTCCCATTTTCATTAAGAACATCAAAGGTATGCTGAAAGTAGCATCTTCGACCTGTAATATGACTGATTATTGCGGTCCCCTTATAAAAGAGGGAGCCAGCTCTAAAGCTAGCAAACGTATGCAGGACACACACGAGATCCTTGAAGCTCTTAGAGAATTCCTCTGCAATCAGGGATTCGACAGCATTACCCTTACACTTGCCCCCGGGCTTGAAGACGTAAGACCTTTTACCTGGAAAGGATGGGAGTCGAGTGTACATTATACTCATCATCTCGACCTTAAAGAAAATGTAGATAGTAATCTTTCTAGGAAAATCCGGAGAGAACTTAAGAGCGCAGAGGAAGCAGGGCTTAAAACGAGAGTCTCAAACGACCCTGAAACTTATTATCGCCTGCTTTCCCTTGTCTATGATAAACAAAATCTGGAACCTCCTGTGCCAAAGGAATTCTTTGAAAGGGTATTTAAGTTGATCCAGGAGAAAGATGTTGGCTATATGTTTGTCTCAGAGACTCCCGAAGGAGAAGTAATTGCTTCTCATCTGAACCTGTATGGTAAAAAATGCACGATTACCTGGTCTTCAGCTCTTAACCCTGAATTCGGTAGAATGGGCCCAAATGCGCTTCTCTATTATAATGAGTTTCTCGACCTGAAGTCCAGAAATTTCGAATATATGAATGTAATGGCAGCAAACATCCCAAGATTTACGGACTTTATTATGGGATTTTCCCCGAAGATTGTCCCTTATTATAGAGTAACCCTGCGCAGCAAAAAATATTCCCTTATGAGGTTATTATACCAGGCTACACATGAAGAATCAGAATGATTGGAGAAGCAGGAGAACTTTATTCTTGCTTAAAGGAATATAAAGGAATATTTTCCTCACTGAAAAGAATAATTCCTTATCGAAAATCGGAATAAGCTAAAACCGAAATCAGGATATTTTTCCTGAAATCGGAATTTAATCCTTTTTTTGTTTCCGGGAAGGAGGTTTAATCTCCTTCTCAGTTCCTATTTCTTACGTTCACAAGAAAAGTTGAGAACATTTTTCTGAATACAGGATCGTCGTGAAGGGTTATTACGTAATAGATAACTGTTATGATGACGGCTGCAAATATTATTACGTAAAAGCTTGAAGAAATCATTTCTATTAAAATTAATGGGATCGAAACGATGAGGCCTATTGCCGCATATTTTATAAGGATCTCTATGCTTTCTTTCTTGCTAATTCCTGCAAGACCCAGAAGGTATGCATTGTTCCAGAGCCAGAACACAATTCCTGTAAAGCTATACAGGGCAAGAGCGAACTCAGGGCTTCCATAAGTTCCCCCAATGACCAGGGCTACTATCCTTGAGACCAGGAGAATTATACTGAAGGTAAGCCAGACGGTCTGTTTCTCAAATACATTATAGAGAGTTGATATCGGTGAAGAAAGAAAGACCAGGAAGATCCAGGGCACAAGAATTTTTACATATGTGCCTGCAATGCTCCATTCCTCTCCGAAAGCAAATGTGAAGATCTGCTCTCCGAGAATAATCAGGAGTATCATAGGGAAGATTCCTATCGAGATCAGCTTTTTATAAACCTCCCCAACTATAACCTTCATGTCTCCTTTCCCGTTCCCGTTCTTAACTTCGCTTACTTTCTGGAAAAAAACCTGTCCTATAGCGCTGCCTACAATTCCCATTGGAAGGTTTACAACCTGATTTGCAAGTGAAAAATGCCCTACAACTGATGTACTGTAAAAGTATGCGAGCAAAAAAGCAGGGACCTGTGGAGAAATAGTGTTTGCGATCGATGACCAGGAACTGAATAACGGAAATTTTTTGTATTGAATGGCCATCTCTTTCATTCTTTTTAATGAGATCTTTTTGAAAACTTGAATATCTTTTTTTATGCCCTTGAGCATGACAAGATCTGCAAATACATATCCTGCAATGAATCCGCCTACCAGGCCGAATGGGGTAATACTCCATTTCGCAAATCCTATTTGAAATGCCTTTGATGTTAAGGTGTTCGAAACTCTGGACCCTGCAATGACTCCAAACCGGGTTTTTCTTGAAAGCCAGTAATTTTGCACAAAAAACATACCGTTGAGGAATATTATTAGCGGAAGGAGAGGTAAATACCTTGAAACTCCAGGGGTGTTAAAAATCTCAATATCTTTCGGAATAAATAAGACTACGATGCCTGTCAGTAAGGATATGAAAGTTACCAGTACGGTGCATACAGAGGCAACATTTGCAGCATCCTCCTCTGTTTTTGGCAGCATGATCGCAAATTGATACGAAAAAGTAGAAACTATTACAAGTATGCCTGAGATTGACATGAAAAGCTGAAAAATCCCAAAATCATCTGGGTTATAAATTCTTGTGATTATGGGTATAAGAAGTATACTCAGAATCTGGGCAGTAACACTTCCGGATATAAGCTTTAGTACGTTAGTTATAAAGTTCGACATGGGGTTTCCAGCTTTGAAATATATCAATTCAGTTTTTGCCGTAGATAGGGGGTTTCACTCAGGTGATTTATATAATAGTTTCCGATGAAGTTTTATTTTTTTACTTCTTTATTTTCTTTAAGGTAAGCCAGTACCTCTGCATTGTCATATACCAGTGCATACTCCGGAGCTTCGAAGCTGTTGAAGAACTCTACTGGTAATGGCTGGATTATGTTTATCCCGTATCTGTTCGGGTCATTTATGGATATTGGTTCCCCCAGGGATGATCTTCTCAGCAATACCATACGATCGCCGCTTATTTCTCTCGATTCGATCTGGTTTGTATTGAAGTATGTTGCGTTATTTGCATCATATCCCTGATCCCTGTAAAAAAGACAGCTGTCATAGGGAGAATCCATCAGAATGTTTCCTGAGTACACGGCAGATAATGTTTTCACAGGCTGGATTTCAATGTTCTTGAACTGGTTTCTTACGGTTGTCTCTTTTCCTACAAGAGGATTGTCTTTATTAATACCTGGTGTGGTAACCATTACGAATGAGAAGAACAACACTATGATGAAAATTGCAGAAATTTTTGCTTTTTTAGAGTTAAACAGGCTTGTTAGCTTCAATATATATGAAGCAGCTACCAGGACCAGAAATACTGCTATTAGCGGGAACCACCTGCTTGTAAGGAAATTTCTCATGCCCAGTAAAGGAATTCCGTAAGCAAAGCTATACAGAATTACAACAACCAGAGCAATTGAGAACTTATCTATTTTTTCGGCGTCCCTGCGGGAAAACCATGTCAGAACTCCTCCTATTGCGAAGAAAGGTAGGGCAAGGTAGCTTATGTGAAGTATCAGTACTTCCAGTGAGTCCGGATTGGTTGCAGTCCCCACGATAAGTTCCTCACTTGAGTAGCTGGATCCAACCTGAAGTACTTCCATAAGAGGCTTGAAGATCATCTCAAAAAAGGAGGTCTCCGGAGTGACATATGTAAACATCCAGTAGGTTTGCAGGCTAATCACAAAAAAGAGGAGGTAATTAAAACTGGCTGCTGCAGTGGGTAAACTCTCATACAGGAGGTTGTGCAGGTATTTCCCTAATAAAATTGAAACTAAAGACAGAAAAACCACAAAAGTAGTTAACTGGTGGGTCAGCACCATCAGAACCGTAGCCAGGAGAAGAAGTCCTGTCTGCACCAGGCCCGGCTTTTCGCTAAAGATTGCATACAGGATAATTATAAAGTAGCAAAGAACCAGGGAACCCGGGGTTATATTTGTAATCCCGCTGACAATATTGTGATTATTCAAATTAATTAATAAAGCTGCAAGCAAGCCCATCTGAGGGCCTTCGAGTTTCTTTCCTATAAGGTAAATCCCTGCCGTACTGAATATATTGGCAAATCCTATAGAATAAAAGAATCCGTCCTTGATATCCAGTCCGCCCATAAGCTGGGTTATCGAGACAAAAATGTGGGCAAGAGGATAATATAAATATTTATTGCTTATCTCAATAGGGGGAATAGCCCCTGTTTCAGTAATCAGTTTTGCCATACCTGCATGAAAATAAGCGTCATAGCCCATGAGACTTGGGAAATTATAATAGATTCCGGCTCTTATAAGGATTGAAAGAAGGAATATCTGCAGTAGTATTGAGGTTACCCTGTCTCCTTCTCTTACATACAGTATTTCCGAAGCTATGATTCCTGCGAGTATGCATATCAGGATGAAATAAGATATCGGCCTGTAATACAGGTTCATGCTATATATGAGCACACTTATCAGGAATACAAGATAAAAGGAAAGGTTGAGTACATTCTTTAATCCGTCTTTTCCTGAGGAAATGGGCGCCTCACTTTTAAATTTTTTTCTAAATATGAAATAGATTAAGCAGGCAGAAAGTACAGCAATTCCGATGTCCTTCTGGTTTAAATTGATCAGGTAATATAATGAAACAATAAACACGCCTAAGTTGAATCCCATTACACTGAGAATCGTGTCAAGATTTCCTGTAAATCTCTCTTTATACCTTTTTATAGTTTCCATACAATCCTCAACATAACAACTTTCTTTAGGATTATATAGTTTCCCGATGAAGTATTTTTCTTTTATAAGAATAAGCGTAAAACCCCTGGATCTTTAGTCTGGGGTTAGTTCACAAATCCAAATTATCCTTTTTATCGGACTGCAATTTCTTTTAACCTTTCCTTTAAGTCTTGATATCTGTTTTTCTCCATTCTCTTCTAGACTAATTCTCTTTCTTTTTAATTGAGATTTCTTTTACCTTTTTTTAAATTCCAGCATGTTCTTAATGCCTTATTCTTTTTTCCACCAGTTACAGATCTGAGTCTCTGGGGCCACCCCTGCTCTTTTTTAAGAGGCAGTTTAATGAGTGAATTCAGATAGATTGCTTCACCCGGCTGCAGCTTCATATCTCAATCATTTTTTCTTCCCTGTATGACTGGATTGCGGCCAGTGCCACTTCAAGAGCATGTTTTCCTTCTTCTCCCGAGGGCATCGGGCAGGTTCCATCCTTTGCACAGCAGATAAAATGGGAGAGTTCTTTTTGCAGAGGTTCGGCTTTTTCTACCCTGGCTTTCTGGATCCAGCCATCGTCGTGGAGCTCCACACTTTGGTCAAGATAGTCCAGATATGCAACACCCTTCAGACCAACAGCCGTAAGCTTCCGGATTTTGTGGGGGGTAAGCCAGTTTGTCTCCACAAGCCCTGAGTATGCATGGTTCAGGCGGAGATGAATTGTCGCATGATCTTCAAAGGAATGAATGTCTGATCCAGCTACGGCATATACCTGGTTTATCTTCATTCCGTAGATACAGGAGATTATATCTATGTCATGTACTCCAATATCCAGGATTACCCCCACATCCCTTATCCTGGGACTGTAAGGCCCGACTCTTCTGGTTGAAACAGAGACGATTTTTCCCAGAGCCCCTGAGTCAACGATTTCTTTTAATTTCAGGACCGCAGGATTAAACCTTTCTATGTGTCCTACCATCAGGTGCCTATCCATCTCTTCAGCAGATTCGATCATTGCAGCTGCATTTTCCACACTGTCTGCAATAGGCTTTTCTACAAGCACGTCTGCCCCGGCTTCAAGTGCATCAAGCACTATGGGGCAATGAAGGGTAGTAGGAGCTGCGATACTTATTGCGTCAAGCTTTTTTTTCTCAAACATTTTTTTATGGTCTGCAAAAGGCAGTGTATTATATCTTGCTGCAAGCTCTTTTACCCTTGAAGTATTGGGATCGGAAATCCCTATCAGTTTAACGTCTTCCATTTCACTATAGATCCTGACATGGTTTTCCCCCATGTAACCGGTTCCAACCACTCCTACGCGTATCAATTCTTTTACCCCCCACAATAACTTTATCAGGCGCTTTTATCTCGATTTGTCTGATCTCCTGCAAAAAAAGCAGGGTAATTTACACAGGTAGTATACTATCAGTAAACTATCAGTAAATAAGATCAATTCGTGCAAAGAAAGACCTTGAGTTCTTACTGCTTTTTCAGATCGGCTTCAATTCGGTTTTTCCATGTTCCTTTCATTGTATGGAAGCCTTCCAGAATACAGGTAAGTTAAATCTCAAACTCTTTTTTCCCCCAATTGACGGTATATGCTTTCACCATTATGCCGTCTCCCTTTAAATAAATAAATAAATATTCTTAGAATATAAGTTTTAGCCTTGGATGAATATTTTTCATCAGTATACTCTGGCTACGTGCATATATTGAACTCATCTGCCTTATTTTTTAAAGCCTATTGGTACTTTTCATATTTTGCTTGAATCCCTCTGAACTAAAGAACCCCCTAATTACTTTATGCGCTCTCAGGGCATGGATATACAGGGGCGTTTTTATACCACTTAACTCTATGTTCCCGCAGATCGCTCCTTTACCTATTCACCTGAGGGTTAAATAAGCTCCCTGTGGATGTATTATTTTCCGTAACAGCTGCTGCCTGAAGTCCAGGAGGTTTCCGATGTTTATTTCCCCCTTTTCTTCCAGCAATAGCCATATCATTTTTCTCAATGTACTATGCCTTTTATGGTGTTTTTTTCTCTTGCCTGCTCGCAGATCGGTTAAGTTCTTCCCTGCCCCGGTCCCCGAGAGTCATACTATGACATGTAACTGGATCAGGGCATACAACTAAGGTTTACTACCTGAATTTTAACTAATTTATCTATAATTTTTTCCCGGTTGCGATGCCTTCATAATAATTAACTCTGGAGTAGCACATGTACATTTTTGCATAATAGAACGGCTTTTCCATTTGCTGTAGGAGTGTAAACTATAACCCTATTCTACACACTCATATGTTTTATGGTTTATGAATGGGCTTCATGATTCTGTTTTCTTCCTAAAATCCAAAGTTCTATCTTGTGTTTTTTCTTTTTTTCTATTTTTTCATTTTTCGGACCCATTATGCCGCTAAAACGTGTTTTTTGTGATGAAATACTGTATTTTATGTTAGTAGGATCTCCCAAACTTGGGCTATATACCATAACTCTATTCAATAAAGGAAGCATCCTTGTAAGTTATATAATATTTTAACAGATTATTTTCAGTCACAGGTTAACTTTATATATATTTTTCTCCAAATATCTTTTAAATGATAGCCTTTAATATTTTTGCATTTATACATATACTGGGGGTTATAGTATAATCTATATTCATAGGGGGTGGAGAGGGTTTGTATTCAGCCCTTACACTTTGTTTTAATTCTCTAATTTCCGATCCCATCAGTATAGTTTCATCGCCATCTCAACTTTCCAATAGGCCTCTAAGGCATGAGTTTACGGTCTTGATTCCAGCTCAAAACGAGGAAGCATCCATAGGAAGCAAGGTCCTGCTCGCGGCGAGTTATGCAGATCGTGTACTTGTGCTTGACAAAGGTTCTACTGACCGAACTATGGAAGTGGCAGCTCTGGGAGGGGCAAGAGTCGTCCCCCTGGCCGGAGGAGAGGAAGCATTGCTCAAAGTCCTTTACAGGGCATCCCTTGATTCAGAGCTTGTGGTTCTTATCTATCCTGATTGCATGCAGGATATAGATCTGCTGTCTCATGTTCTCGAGCCGCTCAGGCAGGGATTTGACCTGTCGGTAGGTTCCTGGCCCTGCCGGGTTTCCTGCGAACAGGAGACAGTCATGCTTCTGAACGGGAAAAGCACCTTCAAAGAAAAAATAGGCTTTCTTGCCTTAACCTCAAGATCGCTTCAGAATATTAGCTCAGGCAAAGAGCATATGTCTTTGAAATCCCTGCTTTCTGCTGCCAAAACTGAAAAACTTAAGGTTAACTACCTGAGCTTTGACGTTGATCCTGCATTTCGGAAACTTGAGAGCACCCGTATAGGAGTTGTAGTACCTGCCTATAATGAAGAACTGCTTATCGGCGAAACCCTGAGAGGGATTCCAGAGTATGTGGATCGGATCTATGTTATCGATGACTGTAGTACTGACCGGACTGGAGAAATTGTAAAAAAGTTCGGAGATCCGAGAATCGTTTATCTGCGTCACGAAGTAAACAAAGGCGTCGGGGCAGGGATAATTAACGGGTACAAGCTTGCTCTAAAAGATGAAATGGATATTGTAGCAGTTATGGCCGGGGATAACCAGATGGACCCTACCCAGCTTCCGAGATTGATCTTTCCGATTATCGAGGGATGGGCTGACTATACAAAGGGTAACCGGCTTCTCTCCGACAATTTTATGACCGGGATGAGCAGGTGGAGGTCTTTTGGAAACCTTCTGCTGAGTTTCCTTACTAAAATAGGGAGTGGATACTGGCATATCATGGATCCGCAGAACGGGTATACAGCCATTTCCAGGCAGGCCCTTGAGGTTATCGATCTGGATTCGGTTTATCCTTACTACGGCTACTGTAATGACTTGCTTATCAAGCTTAACGCCTTTGGAATGAGGGTCATGGATGTAGTAATCCCTGCCCGTTATGGCAGAGAGAAGTCATCCATTAAGTACAGTAAGTATATCCGTAAGATTTCGCCCATGCTTTTCAGGGGCTTTCTCTGGAGGCTAAGGATCAAATATACAGTTCTGGATTTCCATCCTCTGGTTCTGTTTTACTTCCTTGGGATGCTTGCCCTACCTGCGAGTGTCCTCTTTGGTATCTGGGGACTTTTGCAGATATTGCTTCAAAACCCGCTACCGTCCTATTACCCACTGCTTGGTTTCCTCGTACTGGGTACTGGACTTCAGATGCTTCTGTTCGGAATGCTCTTTGATATGCAGGTTGAAAAGAAAAGGAATGAAAGGGTAGGACTTGCTCGTTGAGGTCCGGAAGTTTTCCTTCCGGGCTTTTTCTTTTAATTTATTTTTTCTTGCAAAAACAATAAGAGCCCGCTTGTTTAATTCGGGCTCTTTAATCTGATTCTTTTTTAATCAGGATTTTCTAGTCAGAGCTATTTTGATTCAGTCTTTTTTTTATCCAGATTCCAGTAAAAATAACAATTATTCCTATTCCCATAATTTCTGCAATGTAAGTCTGGGAAAATTCAGGTTTGAATGAGCCCTCTAGCATTTTTATTAAGTATTCAAAGCCTGTGTAATCAATAGAATCTCTCGGGAAACTCCATCCAAGCAGAGGCCATAAAAAAGTTTGAGGGCGCCCCCACATCTGGTCTTCGAGGATATGGAAAAAAGAACCCAAAGCTAGGGTACATATTCTGGTATCTCTTCTTTTTTGATACAGGTAGATACCGGCAAGAACAAGAAGGCAGCTGAACAACAGGGTATGACCTATCATACGCCCGTTTGCAAAGGTCGATGCGAATATTACTTTTCCTATTGGTTTATCTATCAGGTCAGGTAAAAGGGCTCCAATAGCAAGATACCTTAAATCTATTACGGATTTTAAGCGAGGAATAAGTCGCCGAAGGCCGATAAATGCCCCCAGTGTTATTCCCAGATGTCCGAAGAGAAGCATCGAAGGTTATAAAGGCTCTTCATTTATATCTAAATATTGCCTGTGCTTTATATACTCTAACCTTTGCTTAATCTCAGATTGTATTATTCATCTGTATACTCTATAGTAAGTTTAGGTCTCTGAGCTTTGTTTTGCCACTCTGAACTGTATAAAGCAATATAGTTATTATCTTCCACTCTGGCTTTTATAAGGAAACCAGTATTTTCATACTTCCCGCTGGTATATTCCTGCACAAGCTCTGTTACGTCCAGTTCATAATATCTGTCGTCCGGAAGGGTACTCCCCTTAATAGTTATTGTCGCATATGGGGTGCTGCCTTGAGATACACCTTTTTTATCGTACCAGTCACCCCCTGGATTCTGCCAGAGAGTTCCTGTTTCTCTTGCTTCCCAGGTAACATGTTCCTCACACCATTTTTCCGGCCTGTATACTTCCAGAATAGTATCTTCCGGTCTGGCTTCTTCAGGGTAATACCAGAACAAAGAAAGGATTGCCTTTTCAATACTATCTGTTTGATCCAGCTGGTTCAGTTCAAACAGTATGACATCCCTGTATTTTCCCCCCTCTGCTCTTTCACCCACATCCATATATTCGGTTTCCCTAAATGTCGTTTTAGGAGATTCTTCTTTCAGCCTGTTGTCTGAGACAACCGAAGGTAAGGCGATTTTTATGTTTTCGTTCTCTGATTCTCCCGAAGTGAACCCCAAAAAGATATTTTTCACAAACCGTACCATTTTTGAGATCGCCCTTTTAATATCTGATCCAAGACCTTCTTCCTGTCCCATATCGATGCCATTCTCATCTATCTCATAAGGCATTTCCTGTGGTCCTACTTTCATAGCGTCTGCACAGGGCAGGTTTTGCACTGAAGACCCATTTTTTTCCAGCTGTTCTATAAGTGCAGGGTCGGCTTGTACGTCCGATGTAGAGCTGGTATACATATAGTCTCCGCCTGCGTTATTTGATAGACAGTTTTTTTGAAGGGCGAATGAGTGGGTATTTTCCAATTTATTATAAAATGCGTAACCTTCTCCGGCTGCAGGGCTTGATTTTGTATTTATTATTATATTGTTCCGCGCAATGGTTGTATAACCTGTACCCGTGGATGTAAACTCTTCATCTACCTCTTTATGGGCAATTGCCGCCCCGTAGCATCCATCGAATAAGTTGTTTTCTATCAGGGTATCATAAAAACCGTTGAGGACGATACCTCCTGCCCAGTCAGCACCGGGATTAATACCAGTTTTGTAAAATTTATTATTGTGAATGTATATGTTTTTAGCAGAGTCTTTCGAATATGCTGACCCATACCCTGTAATCCAGATTCCTGCGGTATTTGTCTCATAAAGCAGGTTGTTGTAGATTTCGATATCATTCATTACTGTTGAAGAACCCGCCTTCTGGATTTCAATTCCAGCTCCCCCCTCCCCTTCGGAATTAATTATATTGTTATAGAATTTAACCTGATTTCCATTATATATTCTGAGTCCGCTGTTTGTTCTGCATGTTATTTTGTTGTTCCATGCTTCCACATTTGAAGAATAGATTACGTAAAGAGCGTCATGTCCTAGCTTGTATATTGTGTTATTATAATACTGAATATTGACACCTTTCACCACTTTCAGCCCATCACCATGGCTGTCGTGCATATACATGTCATAAACCTGAATATTTTTACAATTGAGGAAATGGATCAGGTTATAGTACCCTTTTCCCCTGCCTTTTTCTTTATTTCCGTCATGATTCCCGTCAATTTCAAAACCTCTTATAGTAATATTCTGGTTTCCCGAGCTATCGATCTGGGTAATCAGGGGCTTATCCAATGGCCAGTCTGCTTTATCTTCAAGTTTTATCACAGCTGTAGAATCCCCTTCCAGGATGGAATTGCTTCCAATGAAAATACTACCCGAGATAACGTATGTGTTAGGGCCTTTCAAATGAACGGTCGTAAGCTCTGGATGTTCTGCAACGTATGCGAGAGCTTTATTGATCTCTATCTGGTCATCGATTCCATCGCAGTTGAAATCTCCACTCCCGTCGGTATTTACATAAACCGTCATTTCGGAAGGAGCGGTTGAGAGGGCAATAGTTACACTTGCGACCAGAGTAATAAAAAGTAAAATCAGGATTCCTTTTTTCTTTTTTTCTCCCTGTCTATATATCCACCGAGTTTCGTTCATTTTGTACCCCCAATACAATAACTATAACTCTTTAAACTTAAAAAAAGTTATCTGTTGATATCTACAAAAAAATTTACAGGAAAGATTTGAATCTTTTTCATAGCCTGATGTCCATAGAGCTTGATTGTTAAATGAGGCATCTCCCAGCCTCTTCATAATTATTGGATATAATATCTGGAAGTCGTGAATCTTTGAGGTTAGTAGAAGAGCCTGTTCTGAATCTTGTCTTATATCTTCACCGCAGAAAATTAAAGTTCCAGAGCACTTTATTTTCGTTTTTACCTTTTCTGGTGTGACTGGTCAGGATTCAATCGTCAGGTGTGATAAAGATCTAGATTTATAAGCATTCATGTTAGGCTTACATGGACCCGGGGCAGATTTGACTCTAAAAGTTAAAAGCAAACCCCTGAAAGTTTAAGTTAAAATCTTCATCCAGGGGCTGGAAAAATTAATATTTTTTAATTAGGGACACACCTGAGAAAGCATTAAATCTGAATTTTAAAGCAGAATAGAAGGAATATCTTCAGGAGCATCCTGAACATCCTCCATTCAGGCGAAAATATCTGATGCCACCAGGCCACATATCCGGGCATTATCCCTGACTTTGATGCTTCTTCAGTGTTTCCGTATCTTCCTATATTGATCCGTTTTCCATTGTCTTCGGGCTCATTTGAGTAGTCAGAGGAGGAATAACCTGCATCAATGCACGGAGAGCTTTCAATATCCTTTATCCATGTTTTCCCATCCCATCTGCCGCCTGTCGATCTAAGATGGTAATCATTTCCTTTCTGATTTGTGAAAAGAGGGTTTACATAAATATCACTTGTTGATATTGCGTTTCTATAGTCTCCTGCAACATTATTGTAAAAGCAGTTGTTTTCCAGTACAAGGCTATGGGTTTCGGGGAGGTAATTGACAACACCAAATCCTGTCCCGCTTGACTCGCTCTTGCGACGTTCCGTATTTGTAATTATGTTATTACGAACAATGGTCGTGTATCCAGTACTTTTAGGTGAGATGTCTATGGTGCGGTCTGTAGGGTACATCAGGACGATAGCAGCATGATATGTGCCGTCAAACACGTTATTCTCAATAAGGGTATTGTTAAACCCGCTGGTTACAATACCTCCCACCCAGTCAATACTTGGGTTCGTGCCTGTGCTGTAGAATGTATTGTGATGAATACGGACATTCTGCGCTTCTTTCAGAGGGTAGCTGCCATAGCCCAACAGCCAGATGCCAGGTCCGTAAGTGTTGTGGATGGTATTGTCATATACTTCTATATCATCCATGACGGCCGCAGATTTCTGGATCTGAATACCCGGACCACCTGCGCTCCAGTGATAAAAGGAATCAATAGTATTGTCATGGAATTTTACATGATTTGAGTCCCATACTCTAAGCCCGCTGTTAGTCCTGCAAGTTATCGTATTATTCCAGGCTTCCAGATATCGAGACTGGATTCCGTAAAGACCGTCGTGACCGAGCTTATATATTTTATTGTCATAAAACTGAATATTGGAACTGTTTTCAACTTTCAATCCATCTCCATGACTGTCATGCATATACATATCATGAACCTGAATGTTTGTTGAGTTCATGAAATGGATAAGATTGTAGTATCCAGCGCCTTTCTTTTTATCTGTATTGGCGTCGTGGTTTCCGTTTATCTCAAAACCCTTTATAGTAATATCCTGGTTTCCCGAGCTATCTCTCTGCGTAATCAGGGGCTTGGCAACTGGCCAGTTTGCTTTGTCTTTAAGTTTTATCACAGCCGTGGGGTCCCCTTCCAGAACGGTATTGTTCCCGACCAGGATACTGTCTGAGATAACGTATGTGTTAGGGCCTTTCAAATGAACGGTTGTAAACTCCGGGTGTTCTGCGACGTATGCGAGGGCTTGATTGATCTCTACCTGGTCGTCAGTCCCATTACAGTTAAAGGTCCCACTCCCGTCTCCAGCCACATAAACTGTCATGCCTGATGGCGCGATCGAAAGGGCAGTTGTTACCATTACAATCAAGAACATGAAGACTGCAATGTAAAAACCCGTTTTTTTTCTGTTTCCCCATCTGTTTATAAGATCTTTTCCGTTCATTTTTTATCCCTGCACCCTGAGATATAAATCCTCCAAACTTGAATATAATTTATCGCTGGAAGGTACTGTCACTGGAGTTTTTTAAAAAACCTGATGTCCTCAGTGATCTCACGGGTTTAATCTTTACAACAGTTAAAAATAATTCTTTGCACGCTATCGGCTTTTCTTGAATCCATATGAGCTCTAACATAAAGATACTAATCATTGATTGCAGCAGTGTACAAAAAGCTTATGTGCTTAAAGTTATTCCCACTGTCGAGGGGCATGTATTGAATAGACAACGTCTTATGAATCAAAATAGCTCTATTTATATAATCCGATTTGAAAAAAATTTTATGTACAGTTTGCGGATTTAAATTTTTAACAGCAACACACGAGTACTTTTTGAAATATGTGTACTATTAAATTATTTATTTGCTCTGAGGGGAGTTAATATGTTCGATAAAACTTTATTCCTACTTCTGTATGAAATTGTCTACTCATTTTTTCTAACCTGCAGACATTCCATCAGATCTCAATGAAATTCTATGAAAAGAAGAACAAAGGAAAAACTTTCCGCAGTTTTTAGCCTGAAAAATTCTCCCTTCAATGACTAAAATAAGTTGGAAGAACTCAAAGGTTGGGTTACGGAGGTCTTTTTGTTATCTCCGCACTTCCAGCCTTTCAGAGGTCTCTTCCTGAAGTTAGAGCTGTTAAGCTACAGCTTTCTCTTCTATATTCAGCATTGGGCGCTGGTTTTCATCTTCTATTTCGCTGCTGTAGAATGCTACGTAATCCGCATTTTCTGTACGGGTTTTAATCAGGAACCCTGTGTTTTCGTACTCGCTGCTGACGTACTCTTTTACGAGATCAGTTACGTTCAGCTCATAGTACCTGTTGTCCGGTATATCGGTTCCGTTCAGGGTTATCGTAGCGTACGGTGCGTCTCCCTGAGAGACATTATTCATGTCGAACCAGTCTCCTCCGGGCTGTGTCCAGAGCACACCATTATCCCTGCTGTTCCAGGTCACATTTTCTGGATTCCAGGTCGCAGCGGGCCTGTATATCTCTATAACCGCATCTTCTGGTCTTTCCCGTCCGTCAGGATAATACCAGTAGAGGGAAAGGGTTGCATTGCTAATATTTTCAGCATCGTTGTAGTCACTCAGATCAAACAGGAGCAGATCTCTGTACTTTCCTACTCCAGGCCTGCCTCCGATGTCAATATACGCTTTTTCCTGGTAGACGGTGTCAGGAGAAGCTTCCCTGAGACGGTTGTCTATAACAATGCTTGTTGCATTTTCCTCAGGTAATGATACGGTATCAGTTCCAACTACCTGTTCAGGAGCGGGCTCTGTTACAGCAATTTCATTAGCTGTTGTTGTTACAGCAGTTTCATTAGCTGTTGTCTGATTATTGGTCGTTGCAACTTCGTTTTCTTTTGTCTCTGTTACAGCAGTTTCATTAGCTGTTGTCTGGGCATCTGTTCCAGATGTTGGATTTTCAGTTGTTGTAGTCTGGGCGCCTGAAGCATTGCCAATAGAGCCATATCCATACCCTTTTGCTACCCAATTCTCAACACTGCGATCAGATGGTCCTAATATGTTTGTGCCTGAGCCTACCTCAACGTAAGGAGACACATTCCACATAACGTTATCACGAACGCTAATCGACCCTTTTGCATTCCAATTTCCAATGCCTGCACTGCTGCTTGATCCTTTGTAATCATGCATAATGTTGTGATGGACATCCACATTTGTCAGTGTATTTTCCAGCTCAACGCAGCACCATCCGGACCCTGCACTACCTGTGAAGGTATTATGGTCCACTTCAATATTTGCACAGTTGTCTACCCTGACACCTGTGTTGGTCTGAACCTCAACGTAACAGTTATACATTCTGGAATCCTTAGTGCCGGACAAAAATGACACGCCATCGTGTCCTGAGGACTGTATTCTGCAATTATATACCTCTATTCCAGAACTTTTACCGATTCTGACACCATCACCATACAGATAGCGATTGAATAAAATGTCATGTACTTTACTGTTAGTCACAGAGGTAAATTTTATGCAGTTACGGTAGTCTCCATGACCTCCATCACCAGGTCCGGTTGCCGTACTTTGGAATTGAAGATTAGATACTTCAACGTTAGAAACACCTGATCCGTATACATACGCAGGTGATCCTGCGGAGTTACAAACTGAGCCAGTAGCAAAGATTATTGTACTGTCGCCCGCGCCTTTTAGTACTACATTAGATTTCAAAATTATAGGTGCACTTATCTTATAAGTGCCAGCACTAAGGAGAACATATCCCGGGTTACTTGATGTTGCTCCTGATGCTACAGAATTTATTGCATTATTAATTGCAGTCTGGGCATCTGATCCAGATGTTGCATTTACAGTTATTGTATTCTGTGCGCCTAACGCAGCGGGTACGGTTGTTAAAATAAGGCATGTTACTAGGAATAGGGTTCCTATCTGTCTTTTTAGCATCGTATCACCTTTGGGTTGGATTTGGAATTTGAGCAATATCAAAAAATTTGTAGGCTCATAGTATATTTTTTCCCAAAGCACATACGGCCGTTAAACTAAGATATGTTGTCAGGAATAGGGTTTCCTGCTTCATCTCTAGCATCGTATCACCTTTGGGTTGGATTGGAATTTGAGTACACTCAAAAAACTATTAAATAGTTCTATCTTTCTCCAACAGTTGACACGGTTGTTAAAATAAGACATATTGTCAGGAATAGGGTTCCTATATTCATTTTTAGCATCGTATCGCCTCTGATTGGATTTAGAATTTGAGCAAACTCAAAAATCCAGGATAATCGTATACTCTTTCCCGGATATTTCTCAAAATTCCATATTACGTATTCGTAATGTTTTTCCGAACTATCTAATTAGACCGAGTTTATCTCAAATATCTAATTATGTCGGGTCTATGCGGTAATTCAAAAATTCTAATTACGTCTTCGTAATATTTTTGAACCTTTTCAATTCGGTTCTCTGCGTTTTTGTGGGGCGGACACGGTGCAGAGGATTTTCCACTCTTCATTTTCACTAATATGAGTGGCTATTTTTTCGGAGGTTGCCGGACATGAGAAGCTCTGGTTCTGGATTTTTATTCAAAATTT
Source organism: Methanosarcina sp. 2.H.A.1B.4 (assembly GCF_000979385.1). Classification (NCBI taxonomy): domain Archaea; kingdom Methanobacteriati; phylum Methanobacteriota; class Methanomicrobia; order Methanosarcinales; family Methanosarcinaceae; genus Methanosarcina; species Methanosarcina sp. 2.H.A.1B.4. The sequence continues at coordinate 5,723 of NZ_JJOV01000047.1, read as the reverse complement.
GTTATAACGACAGGATATTTTTCCTTTCAGGACAATATTTCCTGTTCTTATCAACCATAGCTTTTAGCCCGGTCAACTCATCTGCGAAACTTTTGTTTACTTATGTAATGTTGAGTTGACTTTGAAGTTTATGTGGTTCTACTATAAAACCGTTCCGTTACTTCTTTAAATATTTTCATATAGTCCGCGGGACACTTTATATTCTTGTACGCACCTTAAGGCCGAAAAAAGCAGTTTTTTAGAAAAAAGGTTGCGTGAATTTTCAGGACTGGTACGTTGTTATTTCGGAGTTTGGCAGTCTGCTCTTCCTGTTTTTCTATCTATATGAAATTTTGAGATGTGCGTCGAGTTCTTTTTACAGCCTGTGGAATCTATTTATCTAAAATTTATACCGTTATTTTTTCTACTGAATTATTCGACAATTTTTGCTTTCTCAATGTGTTCTTTATACTGTACTCATTGTCACTGCGTGCAGTAAAAACCTTTTTTGAGAACCTCTTCAATAACTCTTTAAATAGAATTAGGGATGCTGAGATAAAACTAATTCTAAAAGTGCATCCATTTTTTCTCCTTATCTATTATATATTTCTAATTATGTTTTTCTAATTAAGTCTGTATCTCTTAGCAAACTGACCTTTCTACTGCTCTTCTCAACCATATTTCTAAAGATCCCAAATCAAGATTCTATTGATGCTGATGTAATCAGTTCCTGTAACTGAAAATCCCTTTTCAAAATTGTGAGGACATCTGCTAAAAGTAGTGATGCTTTTTTCTGGAATGTTCGTCAACCGCAGAATCCATCACAGAATGTGCGATTCGCACAATAATACTTTTTCTCTCTATGGCAACATAACTAATATTCAGGAGTTTGGGAGGTATTCTTTCTAGAGCCTTCCTTTTTCTCAAAGAGGCTGTGTTCTATTCAGTAATCTGGAAATTTTAACCGTGATTTCGTTTTCTCAATTGGTTTACAACTCAAAAGTCGCTTTCGGTTTTCGTGGTCCCAATAACAGTTCTGAGTTCTACACTTTCAGGCATCATCCCGAAAAACCCTTTTGAAGCCCAATACCATTAGGTTTGATCTGAAATTTTTGAGCCGTATTGTTTGACGGGATCGAAACCTGAAAAGTCTATACCGGGCAATTTATCTAATTTTCACTTTACAGAATTAGTTTAAATAAGTCTCAGCTTCATGGAATTATTCCTATTCCTGCTCTCAGACCGGGAGCAGAAAATTTTCTTCCGAATACTTTTTCCATAAAACCAGCTTTCTTGCCGCCAGCCTCTTTATATCCAGTACTTAATATAATTTTATCCTAGCTCTGCCTATGGAAAATCTCTCTAAAAAACACCTCCCGAAAAAAGACTTCAATCTATTTTATTTCTTGGAAATCCGTACTTCTTTTTTCGAGGCAAATAATTGAATTGATGAATTATCTTACTTTACTTAACACCCTAACATCTCAACAAGTGCCCAGTCTGACTATGTAAGCGCAACATGTACTATTAATTCTTATCCGCTTGGTGTAATTTCTTTAATTTGTTTTCGCTGTTACAGTATGTTTTTTTCAATTTAGTGCCTCATGGCTCCTTTCTTTCTTCTGATATCTCACAAAATCTTTTATACTCTTAAGGTGTTCGTTTAGATGGGGAGGCTTTCTAAGCCATTGGGGAATGCATAGTTGCTAATTCCCATTCTTAGTGAAACTTCCAGTCCAGTTTCACGATATATGCAAATACAGCTCTTAGTGAGGAGGGGATTTCATGAACGGTAGTCTTTCGGTTACAGTAGATCTTGAAGATTGGTATCATATTCCTTCTGTCTGCAGTTCTCCGTTTTCGGTTTACAGGAATGTAGATGAATTTTTCAAGACGTGGAACGGCAGATATGATTTCTTGAGTGAGCCCACAAAAAGGGTGCTGGATATTCTTGATGAGTTCAACATAAATGCTACTTTTTTTGTAGTTGCAGATACCATTGAACACTACCCTGGATTGGTAGAGTCAATTGTAGATAGGGGGCATGAGCTAGCCTGCCACGGGCTGAATCATGCCTGTAAAATCGACCCTGATACAAAAAAACAGTTAATGAGTGTGGAGGAGTTTGAGCAAAGGACCCTGGTTGCAAAGAAAATGCTCGAAAAAATCAGTGGCGAAAAGTTGGTAGGCTACAGGGCACCAAACGCCCTGGTAAGTGGGTGGATGGTCGATTCCCTCGAAAAACTGGGATTTAAGTATGATTCATCTGTTTCAGTAAATTCCTTTTACAACAAAACTGATTCAGCCCTTAATACAGTTTCATCCTTCCCCTATTATCCGGAGGAGAGCGAACTTGAAGCAGGCAGTGACCGGAACTTTATTGAGTTTCCATGGGCTTATTGTCAACATGGATTAAAGTTCCCTGCATCAGGCGGCCCTATGCTTCGATTCCTGGGTTCATCATTCATTCTGGACGGGCTTATGCAGAGTCTTAAAAGAGGGCACACCATTTTCTATTTTCATCCACTGGATATCTCCTGTACCAGATTTCCCTCTCTTGGGAATAAGAGGCCCTTTTACTGGTGCATAAAAGGGAAGCTTGTTGAACAGAGGGTCCGGCATATCCTGAGTAAACTGAGCGAAGTTGATGTAATGTGCTTGAGGGATTATTCCGGAGTATCATGTGTTTGAAAGGGAACTTCTTTCTGCTCAAAGCAGAACGGCCAGGCAGGGTTTGCCGTTTTTTTTCTCTCTGAATATATCTAAATCCTGAATATTTCATCATACAAAGGTACATAGCCAGAAAGTATAAAGGTGTCAGGATTCGTAAGGAAACCGAATTCCTGTCCCTTAAAATCTAATTTTCGGACTCTGGCTTTTTGGATTTGCAGTCCGCCACTTATGTCCCCCAGGCTAAGGAGGCTGTCCGACAATTCTATTTCAGAGCAAAAACATGTAAAAAAATAAGGTATAAATCCTTTAAATCGATAAAGAATAAATTCGGTTATTATTGGTAGTAATTGTAGGACAGCCTGTAAAGTCCTGGAGTTTTTACGCTTCTTCTTATAAAAGCCCGAAAGTCTTTAATTCTTGAGGATTTTTACTTATGAGAAACATCAATTCTCTTGAGGGGCAGTATATCAACCTGCGAATCGGGCACAACAATTAATTATTTGTTGAGCGATTGGGTATACGAAACATAAATAAGAGAACAAAGTAAAAGAAATCTTTATATAGAAGGAAATTTTGAGCATGGAAGTTTACCTGCCGCGAGCTGCCTGTGAAAGCAGACTCTATGGGAGTAGAGGCGCTGTTTCAGGAAAGTTCTTATATAAAGGTGCGGAAACTGGACTCTGTAACTTTCCGGAAGGACGGGGGACATATTGTCTAAACTCAACAATAAAATCTTAAATCTGATTCCAGCGGTTTCTCTGTTACTACTTGTTTATAACCTCTTTGTTCTCAGGGAAATTCAGCCTGAAGGATATGCAGTTAATATCTATGAACAGCTTCCTTTCCATTTTTACCTGATCCTGCTCTTATGTTACCTTTCTGCCTGCTTTCTGCTTCTTGCATATAGAAAGATTAGTGCAGTTTTCACACTACTACTTGTTCATATTATCGTATTGATAATCCCGTATATGCTTGGTTACGCTTCAGTAGGCAGGGGAGATGAATTTTCATACCTGATTCTGGCAGGAAATACAGGGATTTTCGGTTCCTCAGGTCTTTCTGCCTTTTCAGATCTCTCCCCTACAGGTCCTCTACTGGTCTCAGCTCTGGCTCTGACCTCAGGAATGAATGCACGGGCACTATCATATTTTTTACCGGTTTTATTTTCTATTATATTTATTGCCGGTATGTTTCTGTTCTACCGGGGCTTTATGAGCCGGGAAAAGCTGGTATCGGTAACTTTTCTCTGCTCGGTCATTCCATACTTCGGGCATTTCCAGGTATCAACGGTCCCCTACTACCTTACTTTCTGTCTTGTTCCTCTCTATCTTCTTTTGCTTTGGAATGCAATCTCCAACAAAAACAGAACAGCGGGAGTTGTTTGTTTGCTCTTTATGATACCTTTGCTCCCGTTAGCTCATCCTTTTATCTTCATGTACCTGGTATGTTTCTCTCTGCTGCTTGCTTTTGCAGGTAAAGTCATGCAGTCAGGGCTCCTTAAAAAAATCCTCAGTCTTAAAAGCCTTGCTCGAGATCCCCTTTCAAGTTCTTCCGGAAGAATAGTTCCTCTATTTATCCTTCTGTCATTTACTTCGGGCGGCTTCTTGCTCTGCGCAAAGTACGCTTCAGGGTTTTTTGATATTTTTCTCCCGGCTCTTGCCTGGCGTATCAATTCCCTTGCAGCTGCGGGTTTTGCTACAATTCCAAGCATGGACCCCGGGATTTTCGAGTTCATACACCTTTTCAACCTTTATTACGGCAAGTACTATATCCCGTTAATTTTTGTTGTAATCAATACAGTAATCGTATGGCAGAATCGCAAACGCTTTTGTCACCACTTTGTTCGCAGATACCCCCGCTTTTTATTCCTGTATATAATTGCATTCTTCCTTGAGCTTGGCTTTCTCTTAAACCCCTTCATCCCTTACCCGCCAGATAGATTTGCAAACTTAAGTTTCATCATCTTTGCCCAGATCCCGCTTCTGGGTTACTCTCTCTATATTGTTCTTCTCAGGAAGGGGTATACAACCGGCCTTGGCGCTACAATCCTGGTTCTGGGTCTTCTCTGGACTTTAGGATTTTTCAGCTGTTTCAGTTCCCCATATGCCGGAGGAATCTCGGAAGCTATCACACAAAATGAGGTGGAAGGAATGCAGTGGTTAGTAGGATCAAAAGCAGCAGACCCGTATGTTATGTCTTCTGGAGATAAAGTGGGTTATACCTTTTCAGGAAATTCTACCGACAGTCCGGGACAATATGATGCATTTCCCGAGGTTTCTATCATATCCGGGTCAGCCCCTGCAAACCGTCCCGCGGATGTAAAGTCTTTGAATAATTCCGCCACGTTTGGACCTTTCTACCTCGTAGTAACAACTTTCTCAGAGGCTCTGAACCTGGAAAAATCAGGATCTGATAATCTGGGATATTCTTCAGCAGGAAACAGTTCCGAGACTCAGGACAATAAGCCTCTGTACAAGATTTACGACTCTCTTAACATAAAAATCTACAAGCATACTCCTTGAGTCTGCTTTTTTCCCTAGTTGCGCCACCCTAGTTGCGCCACCCGAATTGCGTCTCGGGAGTACACGGTCCTTTTCGCTGCGCTCAAGAGGACTAATTTTTGGGTTTTAAAAGTGAGCTTTGTTCAAGAGGTCTAATTTATGGATTCTGTCACGTTCGATGCGGGAGAGTGGGCTTTCAGACCACAAAGAAGAGATAAGTCCAAAATAAAAGTGATAGAGGATCGATAAAAATTAGAAATCGCAGAAAGACCCTGCGATTTTTTCTTACGTGGCTGGTAAGACGGCTTTAGCTCTGTAAGGCGCAGAAGAGATACTAAATATTTCCGCCTCTGATTCTGGAATCTATAAGCCGATTAATCAGATACTACATTTTTATGGGAAGGAACGTAAAACCCCGAAGTCTTCAGCTTCGTGGGATATAAGCGTCAACTTCCTCACGTTCTGCTGTTGTTGATTCTGCAAACTTATTTCTATTTTGAAGTCTCTCATTCCATGCTGATTTCCGAAGCGAAAACCAAGCAAGGACTGAGGTATTTTGCTGTCACCACA
>NZ_JJOV01000032.1:0-19827 GCF_000979385.1 Methanosarcina sp. 2.H.A.1B.4 | reverse complement strand
CACCTGCGGGACGCAGGGTTGAGCTCGCGTGACTTGTCCTCAATAGAGGAAGGGATGACCCGAGAAGCCAGTCAGTCTTTAGCTGAGTGGTAGTTCACTTGTGCATATATGCTCTTCGTTGAATAATTATCGGATTCTATTTGGTTTTATTCATTTCAGTTTTTGTCTGGATTTTACTAAATTTTGTCTGAATTTTTATTTTACCTTTTATCCAGTTTTTGCATTTTTACTTGCGATCTAATTTCTATTTTCTCTGTTTTACTCTTTACATAAACTATTAGCAATTTTAAATCCGGAAATTTGCGGATAAAAAATGAGAAAATTGGTTCCAGTGGAAATATAGGGGTCTGAAAAATTTCCTGTGAAAAAAACCAATAGCATTATAAATATAATTCAGAATAATTTATTCTGTATAAAGCTTTTTTCTAAGATAGATTTCTCTTCTGCGGCTTCTCCCTGATGTTTTTTCAAGAAGCCGCGATATTTATCATTCTAAGCAAAAAGTTCCAGTGGAAATGAGGGGGTCATAAAAAAATTCCTGCCGGACTTTCGTAAACCTTTCGTGAAGAAATCGACGGCTTAGGCCTCAAAAACGGTTTCTGCGCCCACTTTATGTAAATTCTAGTATTTACAAAAAAAAAGAAATGCCGTTATCATTATGTACTATTGACTCGTATATAATGAGTGTTATAAAAAGGTCTTAGAAGTGCGGGAAAGACCTTTAAAGGGAAACGCGCCTGAAGAAATATTTGAACGGAAAGCTTACCGGAACACCGGCTTTTCAGGATTTCACTCCAGATCTGTATAAAAAGGGGAAGTTTAAAGGGATCTGGAATATTTTTCCATGGGAAATTGAAAAACTGAAGAGATTTTAATAGTGAGTTTGCCGGGGTTTGGGATGCTGAAAGAATAAAGGGGGATCGGCAGTTAATGGTTGATGAACCTGAAGGGGAACCAGGTACTGATATTCACAACAGAGAAATTGAGAGGGAGGTCTCGGTTGCTGAAGTGATGAATAAAACAGTCATCACAATGGACATTAACACAGATATTCCTGCCATTGCAAGGGAAATGGTCAAACACGATGTCGGAAGCGTAATTATTACAGAAAACGAAAAGGCCATGGGGATCATAACTGAAAGGGACCTTGTGAAGGGAATCGTTACAGAGGACAGAAAACCAGGTGAAGTAAATGCAAGCAAAATCCTCTCCACCCCGCTGTTAACCGTGGAACCTGAGACAAGTGTCGTAAAAGCTTCCGAAATTATGTTGAAAGCCAATATTAAAAGGCTACCAGTCCTGGAAAACGGTACAATAATAGGAGTGATTTCAAATACCGATATTCTGATGGTAACACCCGGACTCAGTACCATACTCAAGGATCTTATTGATATGAACCGGGAAGCTCTCCTCTCCGTTCCTTCAATTGGGGAGATTGAAGAAGACTTCAGTACAGGAATATGTGAATCCTGTTCTTATCATTCAGTAGACCTGAAATTAGTGGACGGCAGATACTTATGCGAAAACTGTCGGCAAGCAGAAGGGGAGAGTTACGAATGAATCACGAGCTTGAAATCTCGACTTTCAAATTATCTGTCTTAACGAAAGCGCAGGGAGGTAAACTATGAACGTCAGCGAGATTATGACAGTTGGGGCTGTAAGTGTCAAAGAAGGAGATTTCATAACTCATGCCCGTCAACTGATGCGTGATTACTTACTTCGAGGTCTTGTTGTTGTTGATGAGGGAAACAGGCTTGTGGGAATGCTGAATGATCAGGATATCATGAGGATTACGTCCACTCGCTCGGATGTCACGGTGGGTGGATATGCAAGGCAATCCCCGACAGTCACTCCGGATATGGATGTTGTGAAAGCTGCAAAATTGATGGTGCAATCGAAACAGAACAGGGTTCCGGTTGTTAAATCAACAACAGACCATACGGTTGTAGGTGTCCTGAGTGACGTTGATATTCTCAAAAAAGTGGAACTTCCCAAAAGTGTTTCGAAGACCATAGAAACGGTTATGACAAAAAAAGTCGAAACCTGTTTGCCGGATGAAAGGGTCTCCAAGATTTGGAATTATATGATAGAGACGGATTATACCGGTATTCCAGTAGTTTCAAAGAAAGGCGATCCAATCGGGATGATAACAAGAAGGGATATAATTAAATCAGGCATTTTGAGAAGGTCCGTAGAAGACGAACGGGCAACAAGGCCAAACGAAAGTCCTAAAGTTGAAAAGATTATGTCAACTCCTGCATATACTCTTTCAGAGAACGATTCCGTAAAGAGTGCGATTGAAATGATTATTCGGCATGATATCGGAAGAGTTACTGTAGTAAATGAACAGGGCAAAATATCCGGAATCGTTGACAGGCAGGACCTTCTGGGATCCATCGCCAACGTGTGGTCTGAGTAATCCTTAGGCAGAGAGCCGATTATCTAAATGTCTTTAATGACATTTTAACCCTTTTCAGAAAGAAGTTTCCAGTGGAATAGTGAAACCGGTCACATAACTTATCACAAATTGCATGAAAGGTAATAGACAGGTTCTCGCGCAAAAGGATTATAATGATTAAAGATTATAATTAATGAAGATTACAATTAATAGAGAGTACAGATTGACAAACAAAAGTAAGTGTTCAGAAAGATTCGAGAGAAGATTGCTTTAAGGTTTGTTTGTTTCCAACAGTTAACCATGAGTCTGCTAAAATATGAATTGGGCTCAATGGATAAATTCCTGCAAAATGCGGGTAGAGGAAAAACGGAAGATGAAAAAAGCAATTAACTGCAACTCGATTCGGTGATCCTATTGAACAAAAATAAGACATTTGTACCAGTCGAAAAAATGAATGTTCAGCCAAACCTGAACAAGTCAGGCAAAAAAGCGCAACAGAAAGACCCGCACATGGTCAGCAGCATGGGCACAATGAGAATAGGCCCAAGTTTCAAGTCCCGCATTGCGGAACATGAAGGAAGAATTCTTGCCCTGGCAACAAGGGATGTAGTAACCCTCCCTCCCACTGCAACCATCATGGACGCAGTTAGGATTATGACTGAAAGAAGATTCAGGCGTATTCCGATCACAGACGCGGGAACAGGAAGGCTGGAAGGAGTCGTTACTTCTGTTGATATCATCGATTTCCTGGGAGGCGGCAGTAGGAACCTTCTTGTCGAAAACCGTTTCAAAGGCAACCTTTTGGCTGCAATAAACGAAGAAGTACGACAGATTATGGAAACTGATGTTGCGTACATCGATGACCAGGCAGATTTTAAAGAGGCCATTACAACAATGCTTGAAAGGAGGACCGGAGGCCTGCCGATAGTAAATGATGAAATGCAGGTCATCGCCATCTTTACCGAAAGAAATGCCGTGGAACTGATGGGGGGGATTGTGACAAACAAAACTGTTGATGAATATATGACCAAAAATGTCACAATGGTAACAACAGATACGTCCATCGGACATGCAGCAAAAGTAATGGTACAGAACAGATTCCGAAGACTTCCTGTAGTAAAGGACGGAATCTTTGCGGGAATAGTCACTGCCTCCGATATTGTCCATTTCCTTGGAAGAGGGGATGCATTCAGCAAATTGACAACAGGAAATATTCATGAGGCTCTGGACCAGCCTGTAGGCTCTATTGTTTCAAAAGAACTGATCTGGACCAGCCCTGGCACAGATATGGGAAAAGCTATGGAAATCATGCTCAAGAAAAAGATAGGCTCACTTCCGATTCTGGAAGATGGAATGCTGCGCGGTATTATTACAGAGAGCGATTTCCTGAGAGGGTTTGAATTTTAAACAGAAGTTTTGGAATAAAACTTCTGCTAAACCGAAACAGAGCTAAATAAGCCAGACTAAAGCCCGGAAAAGATATGGAAAATATCCGGGCACGCTTTAAAGAGTTTGGGAAAGGAGGCAAACTTCTTGGCTGGACAGACCAGAATAAACTCTGTATTCTAGATTTCTCTGGTATCTCGGAGCGCAGCTGGTCTTAAAACAGAGATTCGGAAGATGTCTTCTAACTGCCCGATACTTCCCAATTAATCTGTACTTCTACAAGACTTACAGGAAATAGACAGAAGTTATGTAAAATATCGAGATTTACAGCTGAAAATTGTAAAGTTTACGTTTAATTCAAAAACTATAATTGTTAATACTTATATATTGTAAAAATGAAGGAGGTATTTCATGAATGTGGCGGACATCATGAGTTCACCTGTGTACATTGTAAATGTAGATGAACCCGTGTCATATGCAAGAAATCTGATGTTAAGGCACAAAATCAGTACGTTGCTTGTCCTGAACGAGGACAAGATGGTGGGAATTGTCACGAAATCAGATATAGGAAACCGCCTGGCTCAAGCCGAACCTCTATGGAGGAGAAGGCCGATAGACCAGATCCCTATAAAGCTGCTGATGACAGAATCCGTAATCACCATCTATCCCGAAGCCTCCATTTCCCAGGCAGCCGCCTTAATGCTTGAGAACGGAGTGCATGACATTCCGGTGGTAAAAAACAATATCGTAGGTATTGTCACCAGGACAGATATCGTGCGCTATGTTGCTGAACATTCGGAAGAAATAGATACAAGGATCCCCAAACTGATGACGGAAGATGTCGTTTCTGTTCACAGACACCACACAATCAACCATGTGATAGACGAAATGAACAAAAACGAGATCGAAAGAGTGATCGTTAAAGACGATGCAGGAAAACCTGTGGGAATAATCTCAAAAAGAAGCCTTGCCTTAAACCTCTTAACTGATAACGAAGGCAAACTTTCAACAAAAAGCATCAAGCTGGCCCGGAAGTCTTCACCTGGAGGTCAGAAAACTTACAGATATGTAAAAGAAGTGCCTTTAACAGCGGAAGACATCATGGTTTCTCCAATAATATCCATTGATGTAAACGAGAAAATTAGCGCTGCTGCAAAACAATTGATTGAAGAAGAGGTAACGGCCCTGCCTGTCAGCGATGGTGAAGAAATAGTAGGAATAATTAGCAGGACAGACATTATGAAATCCGTGCTCTGAAAAGTGGATTAAGAAATAGAATCCAGTAAAAATTGAACATAAAAGAGAGCAAAGTACCTTTAAAAAGGTAAGAAGTAATAAACTATAGTAACTAACTATAGTAACGAACTATAGCAACTAACTATAACAGCAAGTTCACGAAAGCACATATGGTACGGAGGTATGTACGGCAAAAAAGGAACAGAAAAGGATGGCTGAAAGCAAAAGAAGGATGCGAAACAGAAATTTGGAAAAACAGATGCATTAAGGTCTGTAAAAACGAAAGTTGCGAAAAATTGAAACTAAAACTCTGGATACGCATGAGGTGAAATGCATGCAAGTTAAAGACATAATGGTACAACCACACAAGATTGATAAGTCAGACACCATATCTCACGCCCTTGATCTCATGGAAAAAAAGGATACAAAGCGCCTGCTGGTAGTGCATGACAACCAGGTGCTCGGTGTACTAACCATGAGAAGTCTGACAGAGCAACTCGGAACTCGCAGGAAACTGAGCAAACCTGCATCCTCTTTGCATGTTGCAACAGCCGTATCCGACAACTTTGTAAGGGTTTTGCCAGATACCGATGTTAAAGATGCCCTCACCCTGATTAAAAAGAACGGAGGCGTTATCATTGTCACTGATAATGGAAACGCAATGGGCTGGGTGACCCCACAGGAATTTATGAAAGCAAATCGTTTCACAGGCTTTGCCGGGGAAGTTATGGAAAAAAACCCGATCACTGTCAGCCCCTCAGACCGTGTAAGCCACGCCAGACACCTTATCCTTGATGAGGATGTGGGAAGACTGCCGGTAATTGAAAATGGAAAGCTTGTAGGAATTGTTGCAGAAGACGACATCGCTTTTGCGATGCGCTCTTTCAGGGACCTGGTAGCTGACAACCAGCAGGACTCCAGAATCAAAAATCTGCTTGTTGGAGACATTATGACCCGCAGTGTAGTCAGTGTGTACACCAACACCCCCCTTTCAGATGCAGTTAATACCATGCTGGAACACAATGTCGGAGGTGTCCCTGTCCTTAATCTGGAAGAAGAACTGGTCGGTTTCCTCGCACGCAGGAATGTCGTAAACACAATCCAGGAATAAAATCTTAGATGGAAAAAAGAGAGGGAAAGAAAAAGGTCTGCCCCTTGAGGGACAGGCCTTCCTGATCTTTTAATATTTCCTGTTTTATCCGTGATCGGTTTTTATTAACTTTAATATTTCCTGTTTTATCCGTGATCAGTTTTCGCGTACCTGCGGCTACTTAGCATTTATTTCTGTTTTAGAATGACCTGTCTCCTCCAAGAAGGCCGCCGAGGATGTCACTTCCACCAATACCGGTCTGTTCTCCCCTATGCTGATTGGAAGCTGAAGCTGCATAGATTCTGTCAGCAAGGCGCGAGAAGGGCAGACTCTGCATGTACACAGTGCCGGGACCTGTCAGAGTAGCAAGGACAACTCCTTCCCCGCCAAAGAGGGCATTTTTAAAGTCCTTTGACCAGGTTATATCGTAATTCACTGTTTCAGTAAAAGCTGCCACACAGCCCGTGTCAACGTGGTAAGTCTCGCCTGCAGCCAGATCTTTTTTAATCACTGTGCCTCCGATATGGACAAAGGCCAGGCCGTTACCCCGCAGCCTCTGAAGAATGAAACCCTCGCCACCGAAAAGCCCTGCTCCGAGCTTGCGGGTGAAAGCTACTTCCACTTCTATTCCGCGAGCAGCACAGAGAAAAGCATCCTTCTGGCAGAGAATGCTGCCTCCAAACTTGCCAAGGTCAAGGGGGAGAATCTTGCCCGGATACGGAGCCGCAAAGGCCACATGCCCTTTTCCGGAGCCTTTGTGTGTAAAGCTTGTAATAAAGAAACTCTCCCCTGTCAGGGCTCTTTTCAGTCCCTTCTTCAAGCCTCCCAGGAGCCCGCCGCCTTCATTGCCCATACTTGTCTGCATCTGGATTCCGGGCCCCATATACGCCATAGCCCCAGCCTCTGCCTGAACAGCCTCGCCGGGGTCAAGCTCAATTTCAACGATCTGCATGTCGTTGCCAATAATCTCGTAGTCGATATCGTCAGCCATTTTGTAGTCTCCTGGCTTACATTAAAATTTAAGTACGGAAGAGATTAGAAGCTGCATACTTAAAAAGATTTTTGAGAAATTGGATTATTCTTTACAAACCAGCTGATTCCTTATTAGCCTGACCTGTCCTGAAACTCACTCTGGGAATGATAACTTATTTCATGCCTGAACACAGATAAACAAATATGAATAAAGGGGAAAATGGGGAAATTGATCCTGACTTTGTTGCGCGACTGGTTGACTACCTGGAGTTTGATGAAGGGAGAGTTCAACACCTTTTTGAAAAAAATTATCTTGCCAGGAATTGGGGAAAGCATGACTACCTTTTCCGCTTCGACAAAGAGATTTCACGTATAGAAAGGGGAACAGTGCTTTACGAAAAAGATGATTCGTTTGAAGTAATAATGGGTTTTCCTAAGATCCGGAGAGCCATGGTACTGGACCCCACGCTTAAAAAACATTTCAGCGGGCTTGAAAAGGTAACTGTTGAAGAAAAAATGAACGGGTATAATGTCAGGGTAGCAAACGTAAAAGGCGAGATCCTGGCAATCACCCGGAGCGGCTATGTCTGCCCTTACACGACTGAAAGGGCAAAAGAGAAGCTTGACCTGAGATTTTTTGACGACTTTCCTGAGCTTGTACTTTATGGAGAGATACTGGGTCCTGACAATCCTTATGTTCCAAAAGAAATCTATGGTATCGAATCCGTGGAGTTCTACATCTTCGATATCCGAGAGAAGAATAGCGGCAACCCTCTTTCCATAGCAAGAAAACATGAAATTCTGGAAAAATACGACTTTCTGCAAGTTCGATCCTTTGGAGAAATTTCCCTGAAAACAGCCGCTGAAGAAATTGCAAAAATCATCCGGACACTTGGGGAAAAAGAACATGAAGGCGTGGTGATAAAGGACCCTGAAATGGTTCTTGCCCCACTGAAATATACTTCATCCCAGAGCAACTGCTCTGACCTCAGGCATGCCTTCAAGTTCTACAATGAAGCGGGCAGGGACTATATGCTCTCCAGAATTGTTAGAGAAGGTTTCCAGACGGTAGAATGGGATGAAAATGAAGCCGAGTTCAAAAAGCGCTTTATGCAGCTTGGGGAAAGCATCCTTAACCCCCTAAGAGAGTCAATCCGGAGTGTAAAGAATGGTCAGAGGCTCTATGAAGAAGCCAGAATCAGGGTAAAGGACCTTAAAACCGCCGCAGAATTTGAGAATTATCTGAAAAGGCTTGGAATTGATACGATTTTTGAAGAACCGCAACCGATAGGAAACGAGTATCTTATAATTATAAAAAAAATAAATAAGAGCACCAATGATAAAACTCAGGCGATCTGGGAAGGAGAGGTCTGGTGACAGTGTTCACCTGGCCATAAAACCTATTTTTGGCTTTCTTGATTGATTTTTTTCTTTTTTCTGCTTGTTTTTCTTTGTTAATCACTTTTCTTTTTCTTGATTGATTTTCTTGGGAACAGTGCGAAAAGAAATATATTACAGTATATTAATACCAGTGACAGATACAAAGTTAGCGAAAGCCATAGTCTAAACAGTGCAGCTTTAAAGAGAGTTGCGAATTTCAAAAATCTGTTGCCTGAGAAACATTAAGGTTCAATTAATCCTTACATTCAACACAAATTCGAAGGGTCTGGAAAGACTCCATAAATAGCATTGATTCAGAAAAGGGGACTCACAATGGTAAACGTTGCAATTATAGGGACAGAAAAAAGTGGCAGGACTTCCCTTGCCGCAAACCTCGGGAAAAAAGGAACAGTTTCCGATATAACGATGTACAACAACGAGAAGGAAGGCAAGAATATGGTTTTTGTGGATGCTCACAGCTATCCGAAAACCTTGAAATCCCTTGTCACAGTACTGAATATTTCCGATATAACAGTCCTGTGCATCCCTCAGGGCCTGGACGCCCATACCGGGGAATGTATCATTGCACTGGACCTGCTCGGTTTTAAACATGGAATTATTGCCCTGACAAAGTCGGACAGCACCAACATGCATGCAATTGATGAATTTAAGGCAAAACTAAAGGTAATCACTGCAGGAACCGCACTCCAGAACTGGGAATGTATCTCCCTGAACACAAACAAAAGCGCAAAGAACCCCTTTGAAGGCGTGGACGACCTTAAAGCCAGAATAAATGAGATGGCAGAGAAAATAGAAGTAGAACATGCAGAACTTAACAGCCTGCCTGCAAGAATCTTTATAGACCACGCTTTCGATGTGAAGGGCAAAGGATGTGTCGTTCTCGGAGTTGTCAAACAGGGAATCTCAAAAGAAAAAGATAAAACCAAAATTTTTCCACTGGACAGGGAAATCGAAATTAAATCAATCCAGAGCCATGACGTTGACATCGACAGCGCCCCGACAGGCACAAGAGTTGGCATGCGCCTGAAAAATGTCCAGGCCAAAGATATAGAAAGAGGCTTCATAATTTCTGATAAAGAAAACGTAACCACTGACTACGTTCTGGAATGTGCGATCTCAAAATTCACGAAAAAGATAGAGCCAGAAAGTGTGCTTCACCTCTTTGTGGGACTTCAGTCCGAACCTGTGCGCGTTGAGAAAATCCTGGTTGACGGAAAGGAAGCAAAGGAAGCAAAGCCAGGCACTACCTGCGTGCTGGAACTTTCAGGAAACAAAAAGGTTGCCTACAGCAAAGAAGACCGTTTTCTGCTTTCAAACCTTGATCTGACCCAGCGCCTTGCAGCTTACGGCTTTTTGAAATAAGTTTGAGACTAAGTTTAAGACCAAGTTTAAGACCGAGTTTAAGACCGAGTTTAAAACCGAGTGTAAAAGGGATATGCCATGGAAAACGGCTCAGGGGAATACATAACCTCAGGGAAGGACAAAACCCTTTACGGGAACACCTTCCACCGAAACATCTGCTGGCAGCGCTCATACGAAAGGGCGGAAGGCGAAGAGATCGTAATGGCACTTTACGGCAGCCTGCGAAACGGGCTATACAACAGCCGGCGCTTTGATCTCCAGAACAGGTCGGAATTCCTTGGGACTACAAAAGTCAGCGGATATGCACTCTACTCTCTGGGCCCTTATCCCGGAATATATCCCTCTGAAGGCTGCTCGGTGGTTGCAGAGGTTCGCAGGTTTTCCGGAAAACAGCTTGAAGTTGCAAAATCCATTGATTATATGGAGCTTTTCGGGGGGTACCACAGAGAATATGTGGACCTTGAAATCGAAAATCAGAAAATTCGGGGTTTTATCTATGTCTACGATGAAAAACCCGAAGCTGAAATAATAGGGCATGGAGATTGGACCCATTACCTTAAAGAGAAAGAACTGAAAGAGAAGACCTGAAAAAGGAATGAGGCAAAAATTAAAGAGAAAATTAAGCAAAAATTAAAGAGAAAATTAAGCAAGAATTAAAGAGAAATGGCGGTAAGAGCTGAGAAGAAAAGGCGACAAGTAAAAAAGCCACAGGGAACTCACAGCTTTCTTAAGAACTCGAGGCTTTTGATCCCTTCTTCGACTGAAGCCATTTCGGTAACAAAAATTCCCTTATAGTTTGAGAGCTTCTCCATAACCTGTTTCCAGTTTACAGTACCCTCTCCGAGAGGGAGATGTTCATCTTTTTTGCCCATATTGTCATGGATGTGAACATGGGATATCCTCTCTCCCAGTTGATCCAGAAATTCGTCTACAAGCCCCACGGTGTTGGCATGCCCTACATCGAAGGTGAACCCCACGTTGTGGCTCCCGACAGCATCGAACATTTCCTGCATTTCATCGGGGTATTTGCCAAAAATCTTTGGGAAATCGGGCATATTCTCAACAGCCACAAGGATCCCGAAATCTGCTGCAAAGTCGCATAATTCCCGGATAGAGGCAAGGTTTGTCATATAGGCTTGCTGCGGAACCTGTACCCCATAAGGTGAAAGATATCCGGGATGTACCACAGCCAGATTGACATAGTTCGAGGCAAGGGCAAGGTAGTTCTTCATCTGCCTGAGGACTTCTGCACGGATTGAGTCATTAAGGCCTGCGAGGTTCATATCAGAAAAAGGCAAATGCAGGGTAAGTTCCAGGCTGGTGGTATCATAAATATTCTTCAGGTTCTGAAAGGTCTTGCTGCTCAGGCACTGGGATCCTTCCTGTACGATCTCCCAGCCAGTATACCCATAGTCTTCGAGCGTGTATGCCCATTTAAAAGGATCTTCAACGACCGCACGCGATGAAAAACTGATTCTATCCAGCTGCATGGTGACAATTCATCCTTTTTACTTCGTCTCTTCTAATTCATCCTTTTCAATTCAGCCCTTTTTAAATAATCCCTTTTAATACATCCCTGATTAACATAAACTTGGGGCGGGAATTGAAATATAATTAACTAAACTTCGTAATTAACTAAACTTCGTAATTAACTAAACTTTGAGATTTCAGCCCCTTTCCACATAGTCCATTCCCACTTCGACAACCGGCACCCCTTCTTCGGTGAGAGGTAAGAGCCACTCAAAGAGCCTTTCCATCTCCTCAGGAGAGTCTGCCCTGATAACGACTTTAATGGCTCCCAAAGATCCTTCTTCAGCAGGAACACTTGGAACTCCAACAAAAGCTGCTTGCTTGTTGAGCAAAAAACGAACTAAAAGCCCTTCCCGGGATAATCCTTTATTGAAAGCCTTGTTACGGAGACTGTCTATAATTTTTTCCCTGCGAATAAGTCCGTGCAGATTAAACAGGAGATCAAGTCCCCCCTCTCCGGTAAGAAGAAAAGAAGGAGAAACTTCTTTTTCAGATTCCGTTGAGTCAATAGTTTCTTTTTGAAGTTCTATTCCCGTAAAAAGAACTGAAATGGCTTTAATGACCTTTTCAAGGTCTTCCGTAGGATATACAGGTGCTGAAATCTTTACACTGATCATAAATTTACTCCACTATAATCTCAATATGATTGTTCCGGAAAGTATTCAGTTGAATTGCATTTTTGACACTGTTCAACAGAAATGACTTACTATCTTCAGAGAAATTAGTCTATTGAATCTGTTCTTAAAACGTTATTTTCCGGGTTTATTCTTGAACATTATCATGTAAGATTTGTTCTTGAAATGTTATTTTTCCGGGTTTATTCTTGAACATTATCATGTAAGATTTGTTCTTGAAATGTTATTTTTCCGGGCGTGATCCTGAATAGTTCCCCAAAACCTCAACAACATCTTTTCTGAAGGCTTCAAGAGTGGAATTGTTTTCGATTTCCACATTAGAGGCTTCTATAGCTTCTCCCATGCCCCAGCTGAGTTCTCGTTCGTCTCTGTGGCGAAGGCCTTCGATACTGTTCATATCATCGCTTCTGCCTCTCTTCTGGACCCTGGAAAATCGAATCTCAATGGGAGCGTAAATGGAAATCAAGACAAAACCTTTTCCGAATTCCTGCCTGAAGAACTCCACTTCGGCAATCCCGCGCACACCGTCAACAACTACAAGTTCCGAGCCTACTTCCCTGATCTGAGAAACGCAGCGCCTGGAAACAGCATCCATGCCTTCACACTTGCGAAGGTCCGTTGCAACCATTCCGGTATTGGAATCGTTGGGTTCAAGCCCACGCTTCAGTACTTCCTTCCGGATCACATCACCCATAATAATAACAGGAATGCCCATCTCAGCAGCAATCCTGGAAGCTTCGGATTTTCCCGAAGCTGGCATGCCTACAAACGCTATTATTTTCATCAAAAATTACCTTTTAAACCTGAATCCTTAGATTTGAGTTATAAGATTGAACTATAAATTTGAGTAGAAGCCTCAATAGAAATCTCAATTAGAATCTCAATAGAAACTCGAGTTAGCAAATTCGGATCATTAACTCTGGTAGAAACTCGAATAATATGGAACTTGAATAATATGGAACTTGAATAGTATGGAACTTGAATAATATGGAACTTGAATAATATGGAACTTGAATAATATGGAACTTGAATAATATGGAACTTGAATAATATGGAACTTGAATAATATGGGAACTTGAATAATATAGATCTATATGACATATTAATTATGATACGATCCTAGTCAAACCACAGGATCATATATATTATTTCCTGAAAAGCTGAGGCTATTTTCTGAAAGATTGGAGGAAAAGCTTCTGGAAAGAAAATAATGGGAAAAAGTTTTTCCGTAATAAACCAGGGAAATCAAAAGGAAGAGTCTTTGTGAGTACATTTTAAGAACGGGTTAAAATGGCAGGATAAAAAAGAAAGGCCGGATAAGGAAGATAATCCGGGCTTTATGAGAACATCTTGTTGAAGACGGAAGCTTTGAAATCTACAAGAGGTTTGAGCCTGTAATCTTCAAGAAGTACTTTGCGAGTGTTTTCCACAGGAACGCTCAACGAAATTTCTTTTGTCCTTCCGTAACGGCCCTTGCTTACTACCACGGCATTCACTATGCCCAGCATGTCAAGTTCTGACATCAGGTCGGTGACCCTGCGCTGGGTAAGGATATCCACGTCAATATGATGACAGAGCTGGCGGTAGACATTATACATCTCACCGGTTGTGATGTTCTTGCCTTCTCTTCCCCGGTTCCTGAGCAGGATGATGCTGTAGAGAACAAGCTTGGACTGGGTGGGGAGAGTCCGCACGACTTCTACTACACGGTCGATTTCGATCTTCTCCTGCGCACGCCTTACATGTTCTTCGAGAACTTGCGGCTGGTTTTCTCTCTCTGCAATTTCTCCTGAAACACGCAGAAGGTCAAGTGCCCGGCGGGCATCACCGTGTTCCTGGGCTGCAAAGGCTGCACAGAGCGGGATTACCATTTCGCCCAGTACTCCGTCGTTGTAAGCCATTTTTGCCCTTTGCTTCAGGATATCGCTGATCTGCTCGGCATCATAAGGCGGAAAGATCAGTTCCTCTTCGCCCAGAGAACTTTTGACTCTGGGGTCCAGAAACTCTGTAAATTTGAGATCGTTGGAAACCCCAATCATGCTGACCTTGGCTTTTTTGAGGTCGGTATTGATTCTTGAAAGGTTGTAGAGGACATCATCACCTTTCTTAATCAGCTTATCAATTTCGTCCAGAATGATGATAATAACCTGATCTCTTGCATCGATTGCTTCCTTAAATTTCATGAAGACCTGGTCCGTGGGCCACCCGGTCATAGGGACCTCTTCTTCGAAATGCCTGGCAAGGTTTGCAAGAAGCCTGTACTGAGTATCGATTACCTCACAGTTAATATAAACAACAGAGCAGAAAACGGACTTGTCTTCACTTACCCTTTCAAGCTCCTTTCCTACATATCTTGTCACTGCAGTCTTTCCTGTCCCTGTTTTCCCGTAAATCAGGACATTGGAAGGGGTCTCTCCCCTGAGTGCAGAAACCAGAATAGTTGCAAGACTGTTTATCTGTTCGTTCCTGTGTAATAACAGGTCCGGTGTATAAGAAGGACGAAGAACCTCTTTGTTTTTAAAAATTGACTTTCCGTCAAGTAATTTTTCGAATAAGCCGTCTAATGATTGAGCTTTTATCATGAATGACCCTCTCGTATAAAAATTATAATATACAGATGCAACGGATTAAGATGGATTATATGGACAATTAATATGTACGGTTTAATACACAGATAGAGTATGCAAAGTTAAGAATTAATTAAAGAAGGTAAGGAGTTTCTGCACGCTTTATGAGTTCATACACGCCTTTTTCCTTATTTAATTTTAAATTTTCAGTTTTATTATTACAGTTCCATATTTTAATCTTGATTTTTGAGTTTCATTTTCAGTCTTAATTTTTGAACTATAATTTTTTTAGTTTTAAGTCGTTGAGCTATAATTTTTTTAGTTTTAAGTCCTGTTTTTCAGCCCCAATTATTGTGTCAAGTTTAAATAATTGAAAGTCCTGCTTAAGGAATCATATCACTAATTTTTCATGGATACAGATGAGAGAGAAAACTGCAAACATTTAAATCCAGACTTTGAAAGAGTTTTTGAACCAATTTCATTATTTCGAAGTTAGTATATTGAAAACTCAGAACACTATCCAGACAGAATATATTAGACTAAATATATTCAGACATAATATCACCCAGACATGGAAAAGATATATGTAAAGGCGCAATTGTTAATTTTCAAAGTGTCTGTCCCTCTTGATTCTCAGTAATTCTTGAAACCTGGTTTGTTGTTTAGTATAATTTTGATAAGTCAAACCTTATGGATGAGAGATTCACAAAGGGGAGATGGATAGATAAATGCATGTTTCTTAAAGTTAATGCCTGAATTTTTTATTTTCAACATGCGGGGGATAAACTGGAGAGTGAGTTACGCACTTTAAATCATCTCTTAAGCCCTGATAGAACCTGTAATCGGGATATTCTTTACCCAAAATTTTAGATGAAATTTATATATAAACATTTGATTTCACGGCATATTTGCAGTAGATGCAATGGAAGTACACGGTATTAATAGTTATGGTAAAGTACCCTGCATTTCCAATGGAACTAATATTTACCTTAAAGACGCCCTGAAGAAAACGATATCACAAAACTCAGTTTTAAAAAAATAAGAGGTTTACAATTCCAGCACCCCTGAAGGTCAAATTTAAAGCCCCTTTTTCGCATGGAAGAATATAGGAAAATTTTGAACCCCTTTACTTCCAATGAATGATAAAAAATATTTAGCACAAAATAATAATGTGAGGGAAACAAACAGCCATGCTAAAACGAAAGTGGATGTGTTAAAAATAAAAACAGTTTTGATGTAAATAAGATCGTCGATAACAAAACTGTTGCTTAAGAAATAAATACAGTCTAACTGAAAATAAGGGACATACAGCAAAAGTAACTATATTTATAGAGTGTAGATACATAAAAAATTGGCTATGTGTATGTAGCAACTTATAAATATTATTCAAATAGCATGTTTTTCAAAGTCCTATTGTTTTTTAAAGATTTATTAGTAGAATTGTTGATTGGTTTTTAGAATTGTTGATTGGTTTTTAGAATTGTTGATTGGTTTTTAGAATTGTTGATTTAATAATTTTTTACTGCAATTTCACTTATCGACTTAAGTTAAAAAAGAATTTTTGAAAATAAATCGAAAATGGCAATACTTTCTATAATTTTTTCCAACGCGCCGAAATAAAACGAACCGTTTATAATGTCTGGATAACAAAATAGTAATATAAAACTGCTATGAATTATTGCCCATAGAATAAATAGCATAAAATAAAATTATGTTATAAATAATATACTTCTCTGAAAATAGCTACCGACAGAATCACTGTAACTAGCAAATTTACAGATGAAAGTAACTTAGTGGAAGTAATCTGAGCGAAAGTAACGTTAACTGTAAAAAATGACTTATCTACAGCTATTAGGACAGAGATCTGTAAGATAATGGAACCTGTGAAAACACAGGATGTTTGTTAGATATAAGAAGCTTACAAGAAATTTACTAAAAAACTGGAGTTCACCAAAAAAAGGAGTTTACTAAAAAACTGGAGTTCACCAAAAAAAGGAGTTCACTAAAAAAACTGGAGTTTACTAAAAAACTGGAGTTAAATAATGGTATCAGATAATTTTAGTATTGTACTTGTTTTCGCAGTATATCTGCTTTTTATGATCGCTATCGGAGTTCTCTATTATCGGAAAACGGAGAATCTTGCGGATTATATTTTAGGAGGAAGAAAGCTAAACAGCTGGGTTACTGCGCTGAGTTCGCAGGCGTCGGATATGAGCGGCTGGTTGCTAATGGGATTGCCGGGATATGCTTACCTGTCAGGAATGGAATCTATCTGGGTAGGAGTGGGGCTAGCTGCTGGAACTTACCTGAACTGGAAATTCGTTGCAAAAAAATTGCGCCAATATACCCAGATTGCAGGAGATTCCATTACCATTCCTGTATACTTTGAAAACAGGTTCAGAGACAAAAGCCATGCTTTGAGAATTATCTCATCTATTCTGATTCTGGTCTTTTTCCTGCTTTACACTTCCTCAGGACTTGTAGCAGGTGGAAAGCTTTTCAATACTGTATTTGAAATTCCATATCAACAATCTCTTCTTATCGGCGCACTGGTAATTATTAGCTATACATTTCTTGGAGGTTTCATGGCTGTCTGCTGGACTGACTTTTTCCAGGGCATGCTAATGGTCTGCGCCATTGTTTTCGTGCCCCTTGCAGCCTTAAAGGGAATGGGAGGTTATGAGTCGACTGTAAGCCTGATTAAGAGTATAGATCCGCAGCTGCTTAACCCCTGGACTGCTCTTTCTGGAGGTTCAATTCCCCTTATCTCAAACCTGGCCTGGGGCCTGGGATACTTTGGTATGCCGCATATCCTGGTCCGTTTTATGGCCATAGAATCTCCTGACAAAATAAAGCAGGCAAGAATTATTGCAATGGTCTGGGTAATTATCTCCCTGTTCTTTGCGGTAGCAGGCGGGATCATCGGAAGAGCTTACCTCTATCCTGAGTTTCTTGGAGAAGCAGGAAGCGAAACTATCTTTATGGTAATGGTAAACAGTACGTTTACTCCTATTATTGCAGGAATTCTCCTTGCGGCTATCCTTGCAGCTATTATGAGTACTGCTGATTCCCAGCTTCTTGTGGCTGCTTCTGCCTTTACCGAAGATATCTACAGGATAATAGTAAAAAGGGATGCAGGAGAAAAAGAGCTCGTCTGGATGGGCAGGCTTGCAGTTATTGGTATTTCAGCAATTGCTTATCTAATAGCAAGAGATCCGAATAACTCGGTTATGGGTCTGGTCTCATATGCCTGGGCAGGATTTGGAGCTGCCTTTGGGCCTGTTATCCTCTTCTCTCTTTTCTGGAGAAAAACAACCAGAAATGGAGCGCTCGGAGGAATGATTGTCGGCGGTCTCGTCGTTATCGTCTGGAAGCAGCTCTCAGGTGGAATTTTTGACATATATGAAATTGTCCCTGGCTTCTTCCTCTCATGCATAACAATCTACCTCCTCAGTATTCTGGATAAGGAAGGTCCTGCAGAAGAAATCCTCAAAGAATTCGACCGCGTAAACCATATAAATCTCCATGGAAATACTGTTCACAAAGAAGATATTGGACCTCTCGAAACCTGACCTGAGTAAAAGATATGAGAAAAATTTCCCTTGATCCCGGAACTGCTTCTCAATTCATACGTTATAAAATACCCCCGCCAGCTTGCTGGCGGTGTCTCTTCCCCCATAAAAAAGGAAGGGCATGAAAAAGAGTGAGTATTTTTCAGGGCATTTTATTCTATTTTAATTTTGTCTTGTTTGTATTCCTACCAACTGTTTTTTGATCGCTTTTAATTTTTATCTTTCCTTCCATTGTATACTCTACTTTTTTACTCTAAAAGACCAGACTAATGTCAGAAGATAAAAACACAGAAGATAAAAACACAGAAGATAAAAACACAGAAGATAAAAACACAGAAGATAAAAACACAGAAGATAAAAGCGATCCAAGATGGCTATTATGGCTATTATGGCTATTATGGCTATTATGATGATTATGGCTGTAAGGGACAAAATTTAGGATTTCGAGACTTTAGAATTTTGAGCTAACTATTATTGATTTCTTTGGCATGAAAGTACTTTATTTGAAAATACTATGATTTGAAAAGTACTATGATTTCTTTTTGCCTGTTATTTGAATAATTTCATGTTTTTTACTAAAAAACATAAATGAAGTAAAGACTGACAATCAAAAGATTAAAACTTCAAATTGAAGTTTGCAAAAACGAGATTTTGAAGATTAAACTTTAGGATTTTCAGGATTTTAGAAATGTTAGGATTTTAGAAATGTTAGGATTTTAGAAATGTTAGGATTTTAGAAATGTTAGGATTATAGTAATTTTAGGATTTTAGAAATGTTAGGATTATAGTAATTTTAGGATTTTAGAAATGTTAGGATTTTAGAAATGTTAGGATTTTAGAAATTTTAGGATTATAGTAATTTTAGGATTTTAGAAACTTTAGGATTATAGTAATTTTAATAATTTTATAATTAGGGTATTTAAATATTTACTTTTAGTATTTGGTTTCCATATTAAGATATAAAGTTACGTTTTTTGAAAAGATTAAGGTTAAAATTTAGGTTTTTAGATTGGAATGTAAAAAACTAAAGTTTCGTCGAAGTTTTGAAATTAAAATTTCACTTGAATTTCAAGATTGATTTATTCTGGAGGGGTCTTATTGGTTATATGAAATATTGAACTGATAGAATAAGATATTAACAAGACCCCTTTATTTCCATTGGAGAGTATATATAACACCCGGACCCCATTGTTTCCACTGAAACGCGTTTGGGATTTGGAGGAACAAAATAAAATGTAATTTTATTTTGATAAGGGAACAAAATAATGTTGTTTTGTTATAACATTAAATGTATATATACTTTGTTATGAATATGTAAAAATTAGGACTTAAAAGACATAAAATCGTTTTAATTTCAGTATTTAAATAAATTTATTATTTTAAACACGTTTTTATAAAAATCCATGGAAAAACATGTTGTTCAAACTCTCAATATCCTCTCCAGTAGAAATGAAGGGGTCCCTCTCAAACAAACCAATTCTTAAGGTAAAAATTATCCTTAATAATTTAAGGATCAATATTTTTCATTTACAGAGAACCTCTAGACAGTCTCCAGCAATATAAAAAAAGTATGCAAAAATCGGCTTTGTAGAAATCCTCTAAGTTATGTTTTTACCCAAACATTTATAAAAATAAGATTTTAAAATTGCTCCTTATTTTTTGTCCCCACAAAAAACGA